>JAJPEO010000336.1 GCA_021166815.1 Nocardioides sp. | reverse complement strand
CACGTCCTTGGAAACGGCCGGATCACGATCCGGGGAATCGACCGTCCAGCCTCTACCACACCCGGTTACTCCGTGGTAGAAAATGACCAAGTGTTTGCCTCGGGGAGCGGGCAGCACCCGTCGGTCATCCGACGATCGCTTTTTCATGGCTCGGGCGTGCCGTCGCGCGGGCGAGACGTCGCGGAGGGCGCACACGATGAGTTCTGTGGCACACGACTTCACCGGCTACCAGGTGCTCGTCGTAGGGGGTACCCGTGGCACCGGCCACACGATCGCCACGGCCTTCGCCGACGCCGGTGCCTCGGTCACCGTCACCGGCACGATGATGCTGCGCGAGCTCTACGACAGCGCCCTCGACCGCTTCGAGTACGAGACGGTCAACCTCGCCCGCCAGAACTCCATCGACAACCTCGCTGCGAGCGTGGGCGCTGTCGACGTGCTGGTCCTGGCCGCCGGCGCCAACCTCCCGTACGGCCTGCCGCCCAGCGAGCAGTCCTTCATCGCCGAGGCCGTGCGCTCGGGCATGCTCGGCCCGACCTTCCTGACCACCCGCCTGCGCCTCAAGCTGAGCCAGAGCCTGGTTCCGGGCGGTGGCTGCGTGATCCAGACCGGCGCGGTGCGCCGGTGGCTCGAGGTGGCCGACCCCTCCGCGGACAGCACCGCCGCGATCGCACAGGGCACCGAGCGCGCCGCCGACAACTGCGCCGGCATCGGCATCCGGGTCAACAGCATCGTCGAGGCGCCGCGGGGCCTGCTCCCCCGCCAGTTCGCCCCGAGCCTGGCGGCCTCGCGCACCCACCTCGAGGGCACGACCATGGTCCGCACCCAGCCGGGCCAGAGCCTGGCCACGTCGGTCGCGGACTCGGCGCTCTTCCTGGCCAGCGACGCGGCGGTCCGCATCACCGGTCAGACGCTGCGCGTCGCCTAGTTGTAGTGCTGGTCCTGCCGGCGACCTCGTAGGCCGGAGCGCTGCACCACGCGCTGGATCGACAGGTCACGCTCGTCGGGCCGGCCCACGAAGCGGATGTCGCGCAGCCCCTGCTCCTGGGCCGCCGATTCGAAGCAGAAGTGCCCGTAGCCCAGCACGCGCCCCTGCAGCGGCCGGCGCACGGTGATGTCGAGGATGCGCGTGAGCGGCATCGTGGCCAGCTGGCGCGAGAACACGCCGTGGACCCGGAACACCCGCATGTTGGTGATCACGAACCGGTCCATGTGCTCGCCCAACGCCCGCCACGCCGCGTGGCCCAACAGGGCCAGGCCCACCGCGAGGGGCACCCACGCCAGGTCGACGCGCACCAGCGCCGAGGCCCCGAGCACGGCGACGGCGACGGTCGCCTCGATCACGGGGACGACGAACACCACCCAGTGGTGGCGCACCTCGTCGACGATGACCTCGCCCTCCTCGCGCAGCAGGTGGCGCCGGATGTCGGGGTCGGGGAGCACGGCGTGGGTCAGAACGAGCCGATGAAGCTGATCAGGGCGCGGAACACCTGCGCGGTGAGGGTCCCGATCGACTGGGCAGCCGACGAGGTGGAGTCAGCCAGGCCGTTGGGGTCGTTGAACAGCCAGAAGCCGAGGAACAGGACGAGAACGACCAGCACGAGCTTCTTGGCGTCCATGGTGAAACCTCCCGAGACAGCTGAACATGAACCGCCGAAGTGTCTACCACTCGGCGGCGGTGCCGCACGTCAGGCGCGCTGCGCCCACGCACGTGATTCGAGCAACTCCTCCGCGGCGGAGTAGGGATCTGCCTCCCCCGCCGCCACGCGTGCGGCGAGGTCGTCGAGGCCTGAGTCCCCGTCGAGCTCGCCCCAGCGCTCGCGCAGGGTGGCGACGGCGATCGCCTCCACCTCGTGGCGGGCGCGTGCCGCACGGCGACGCGCCAGCTCGCCGGTCTCGGCGAGCCAGGCCTCGTGGCGCTCGATCTCGCGCACCAGCTCGTCGACCCCCTCGCCGCGCTGGGCGACGGTCTTGACGATCGGTGGCTTCCAGGCACCTTCGGGGCGCTGTGCCATCGAGAGCATGGTCCGCAGCTCCCGGCGGACGCGGTCGGCACCCTCGCGATCGGCCTTGTTGACGACATAGATGTCGCCGATCTCCAGGATGCCTGCCTTCGCCGCCTGGATGCCGTCACCCATGCCGGGCGCGAGCAGGACCAGGGTGGTGTCGGCCAGCCCCGCGATCTCGACCTCGCTCTGGCCGACCCCGACGGTCTCGATGATCACGACGTCGCACCCGGCGGCGTCGAGGACGCGTACGGCCTGCGGGGTGGACCAGGACAGTCCGCCGAGGTGCCCGCGCGACCCCATCGACCGGATGTAGACCTCGGGGTCGAGGGCGTGCTCCTGCATGCGGATGCGATCACCCAGCAGGGCACCTCCCGAGAACGGGGAGGACGGGTCGACGGCGAGCACGCCGACGCGCTTCCCTGCGCGCCGCAGCGCGGAGACCAGGGCGTTGGTCGACGTCGACTTGCCGACTCCGGGACTGCCGGTGATGCCCACGACGTGGGCGCGTCCGCCGTGGGGGGCCAACGCCGTCATCACCTCGCGCAGCAGCGGCGAGGCGTCCTCGACGAGACTGATGAGACGAGCCACCGCCCCGGCCTGGCCCTCGCGCGCGCGGGCGACGAGTTCCGGGACCGAGGCGGTGGAGCGACGTGTCACGTGGGAGGTCAGGCCTGGGGCACGCGGATGATCAGGGCGTCGCCCTGGCCGCCGCCACCGCACAGCGCAGCGGCGCCGATGCCGCCGCCACGGCGCTTGAGCTCGAGCGCCAGGTGCAGCACGATGCGCGCGCCGGAGACGCCGACCGGGTGGCCGATGGCGATGGCGCCACCGTTGACGTTGACCTTGTCCTGGCCCACGCCGAGCTGGCGGGCCGACTCGATGCCGACGGCGGCGAACGCCTCGTTGAGCTCGAAGAGGTCGATGTCGGAGACGGCGATGCCCTCCTTCTCCGCGGCCTTCTCGATCGCCCGGGCCGGCTGGAGCTGCAGGGTGGAGTCGGGGCCGGCGACCTGGCCGGACGCGCCGATCTCGGCGAGCCACTCCAGGCCGAGCTCCTCGGCCTTGGCCTTGCTCATGACCACCACGGCGCAGGCGCCGTCGGAGATCTGCGAGGACGAGCCGGCGGTGATGGTGCCGTCCTTGGCGAAGGCCGGGCGCAGGGCGCCGAGGGACTCCGCGGTGGTCTCGCCGCGCACGCCCTCGTCCTGGCTGACGACGACGTCGCCGCGGCGGGACTTGATGGTGACCGGGACGACCTCGTCGTCGAACAGGCCGTTCTTCCACGCCTCGGCCGCACGCTGGTGCGACTGCGCCGAGAACTCGTCCTGCTCCTCGCGGGTGAGGTTGGCGCCGGCGGCGTTGCACTGCTCGGTGAGGCCACCCATGGCCTGGTCGGTGAACTGGTCGTAGAGGGCGTCGTAGGCCATCGAGTCGACCAGGGCGGTGTCGCCGTACTTGAAGCCCTCGCGGGACTTCGGGAGCAGGTGCGGGGCCTGGGTCATCGACTCCATGCCGCCGGCGACGACGATCTCGTGCTCACCGGCGCGGATGAGCTGATCGGCCAGCGCGATGGCGTTGATGCCGGAGAGGCACACCTTGTTGATGGTGATGGCGGGGACGGTCATCGGGATGCCGCCCTTGACCGCGGCCTGACGGGCCGTGATCTGGCCCGAGCCGGCCTGGATGACCTGGCCCATGATCACGTAGTCGACCTGGTCACCCGAGACGCCGGCCTTGGCCAGGGCACCCTCGATGGCGACGCCGCCCAGGTCGGAGGCGGTCTGGTCCTTGAGGCCGCCGAGCAGGCGGCCGATGGGGGTGCGGGCTCCGGCGATGATCACCGATCCGGACATGGGGTGCCTCCAAGCAAGAAGTCGGGCAAGCAGATGCCGGGACGCGAGCGCGCCCCTCCTGCCGACGATACCCAGCCCGGCGGTCCGCGCGGCAGGGTGTCCGGGCCACAACCGATGAGGCGACGGTCACAGGCACTCGCGTCCCGAGCCGCCCGTCGCCGAAGATGGAGCCCATGAGCACCCCCGAGTCCCTGAGCGACGTCCAGCACCTGTTCACCGCCATCGACCACGTCGGGATCGCCGTGGCCGACCTCGACGAGGCGATGGCCTTCTACCGCGACGCCTACGGCATGCAGGTCCTGCACGAGGAGACCAACGAGGAGCAGGGCGTGCGCGAGGCCATGGTGGGCGTGGGCGACTCCGGCTCGGCCATCCAGCTGCTCGCCCCGCTCTCCCCCGCCTCCACGATCGCGAAGTTCCTGGACCGCAACGGCCCCGGCATCCAGCAGCTGGCGTTCCGCGTCGAGGACGTGGAGCACGTCGCCGACGTCCTGCGCGAGCGCGGCCTGCGGCTGCTCTACGACGCACCCAAGCGCGGCACCTCCGACAGCCGCGTGAACTTCATCCACCCCAAGGATGCCGGCGGTGTTCTCGTGGAGCTGGTGGAGCCCGCCGCGGACCACTGAGTCCGGCCCACGTCAAGGGCCGGATGGGGCACTGTTTCGCCGAAGGGCTCGTGATCGTGTTCACAATCGCGAATCGGGCTTTTTCACGGAATTCATGGGCTTTAATCGGGCCATGGACGACTTTCCGTTCTGGCTCCGGGCCAGTCACCTGATCAACTTCTTCCTCATCGGGCTGTTGTTGCGTTCGGGATGGCAGATCATCGCGACGCACCCGCGCTTCTACTGGCGCAACGACTGCGGCCCGGGGACCGAGTGGATCAAGTTCACCAAGCGCGTGGTGCCCCCCGAGGAGGGCGCCTACACGGCTCACGACGACGAGCTCGAGCCCCCGTCGTGGCTGACCCTGCCGGGCAAGCGCAACCCCGGCCTGGGTCGCCACTGGCACGGTCTCTTCACCGTCCTGTGGGTCCTCAACGGCCTCTTCTACGTGACGATGCTGTTCGCCACGGGCCAGTACAAGCGCATCGTCCCGACCTCGTGGGACGTCTTCCCGTCGGCCTGGGAGTCGCTCAAGATCTACGC
>JAJPEO010000273.1 GCA_021166815.1 Nocardioides sp. | reverse complement strand
GAGGGCGGCGAGCATCGGGCCGTACATCGACCGCGCGCCCTCGTAGACCATGTCGGCCGCCAGGCTCACGAGGCCGAACCACCAGACCACGCGCCACGCGGCCGGAGCCGGACGCGTCTCACGCTGACGGGCGTCGTCGTGGATCACGGGGCGAGGGTAGTCCCACTAGGGTCGTCCGCATGGCGACCCTCATCCTCGTGCGGCACGGACGGAGCACGGCCAACGCGGCCGGTGTGCTCGCCGGCAGGACGGCCGGCGTGGCTCTCGACGAGGTGGGGCAGGAGCAGGCGGTCAAGGTCGCCGCCCGCCTCGCACCGTCCGGGTGGGTGGAGACGCTGACCAGCCCGCTGGAGCGTTGCGTGGAGACGGCCTCCGCGGTGGTGGGCGCCCTGCGGCCTGGCGAGGTCCCCACCGTCGAAGAGGACCTGACCGAGTGCGGCTACGGCGAGTGGGAGGGCCGGTTCCTCAAGGACCTCGTCAAGGAAGACTTGTGGAAGGACGTCCAGCGACGGCCGAGCACGGTGGTCTTCCCCGGCGGCGAGTCGATGGAGGGGATGCAGCGGCGTGCGGTGGATGCCGTACGCCGGCACGACGCGCGGATCACGCAGCGTTGGGGTGCCGAGTGCGCCTGGGTCGCGGTGAGCCACGGCGACGTCATCAAGTCGGTGGTGGCCGACGCCCTCGGCCTCGACCTCGACCGGTTCCAGCGCCTCCACGTCGACCCGGCGTCGGTCACCGTGATCCGCTACGCCGAGGACACGGCCACGTTGCTGGCGATGAACACCCATGCCGGCGACCTCGCCTGGCTGGCGCGGCCGCGACCCGACGGGGACGCCGTCGTGCCGGGAGGCGGGTCAGGCCCGGCGCCGGGCACGACAGGGGCCTAGGGTGAACGACATGCCAGTGGTCCACGCGTTCGACCCCCCGGAGCGGTTCGTGACGGGCACGGTCGGTGAGCCCGGGAACCGGACGTTCTTCCTGCAGGCCCGGGAGGGCGCCCGGCTGGTGAGCGTCTCCCTCGAGAAGCAGCAGGTGGCGGCACTGGCCGAGCGCATCGACGAGCTGCTCGACGAGCTGATGGCCGGGGATGCCACCGGCACCCTGGTGCCCGCGGTGGCGCCGCTCGACCTCCAGGACGAGGCGCCTCTGGAGCAGCCGATCGAGGAGGAGTTCCGCGCCGGCACGATGACGTTGTCGTGGGACGGCGCCGACCATCGCGTCGTGGTGGAGGTGTTCCCCTTCAGCGAGGCTGCCGTGGTGTCGCCCGAGCAGCTCGAGGAGGACCGCTCGGACTTCCAGGAGCCGGAGCCCGACGAGGTGCTGCTGGTCCGGCTCCCCGCCGCGGCGGCGCGCGCCTTCGTCGACCGTGCCCGTGCCGTCCTCGGCGCCGGGCGCCCGGACTGCCCGTTCTGCGGCAACCCGGTCGATCCGGACGGCCACCTGTGCGTGCGCGCCAACGGGTTCCGGCGTCGTGGCCCCTGAGGGTCCGTCGACTCAGACGCTGACCACGGGCGTCCTGACGCTCCAGGGACGCCTGCTGCCGGCGTCCAACGCCACGTTCGTCGGGGTGGTCGACGGGGTGCGCGTGGTCTACAAGCCTGTGAGGGGCGAGCGTCCGCTCTGGGACTTCCCCGACGGCACGCTCGCCGCGCGCGAGGTCGCGGCGTACCTCGTCTCCGAGGCCCTCGGCTGGGACGTGGTGCCCACCACGCTGCTGCGCGACGGCCCCCACGGGCCCGGCATGGTGCAGGTGTGGGTCGAGAGCGACGAGGCCCAGGAACCCGTCACCGTCGTGACCGCGGGTTCGCTGCCGCACGGTCATCTCCACGTGCTCGACGGGCTCGACGCGCAGGACCGTGCCGTGAGCCTGGTCCACGAGGACTCCGCGCCCCTGCGCCGCATGGCGCTGTTCGACGCCGTGGTCAACAACGCCGACCGCAAGGGTGGACACGTGCTCCCGATGCCGGGGGGCCACCGCCACGGGGTCGACCACGGCCTGACGTTCCACGTCGACCCCAAGCTGCGGACGGTCCTGTGGGGATGGGCGGGAGAGCCGGTCTCCGAGACCGACGTGGCGTCGCTCGCCGTGTTGGCCGACGACCTCGAGGGCGACCTCGGCGACCTGCTTGTCCAGCTCATCGACGACGACGAGGTGGCGGCGACCCGGGCACGGGTGCGCGCCCTGCTCGCCGAGGGCACCTTCCCGCTGCCCGTGGACACCGGCTACCCGGCCATCCCGTGGCCGCCGCTGTGAGCGGGGGACTGGCCCGGGGCTCGCGTCGGGGGTGCGAGGCGTCCGGTTAGGCTGCCCGCCATGCGTTCGTGGTCCTCGCCCGATGTCCCGACCCTGCCCGTCCGAGGGCCCGTCGTCCGGTTGTGGGACACCGCCACCCAGGCGCTCGTCGAGTCCCGGCCCGAGGGACCCGCACGGCTCTACGTCTGCGGGATCACCCCGTACGACGCCACCCACCTCGGGCACGCCGCGACGTACGTCGCCTTCGACCTGCTCAACCGTGCGTGGCGCAATGCCGGGCACGACGTGCGCTACGTCCAGAACGTCACCGACGTGGACGACCCGCTGCTGGAGCGTGCCGACAAGGTCGACATCGACTGGACCCACCTCGCGGAGCGTGAGACCCAGCTGTTCCGCGACGACATGGAGGCGCTGCGGGTCCTCGCCCCGGACCACTACATCGGTGCCGTCGAGTCGATCCCCCTGGTGATCGACCTGATCCAGCGCCTGCGGGAGGCGGGCTCGGTCTACGAGGTCGACTCCGACCTCTACTTCTCGGTGGCCAGCGACCCGGCCTTCGGTGAGATCTCCGGGTGGGACCGCGAGCAGATGCTGCGCATCTACCCCGAGCGCGGGGGAGACCCCGAGCGCCCGGGCAAGCGTGACCCGCTCGACTGCGTGCTGTGGCGCGCCGAGCGTCCCGGGGAGCCGGCTTGGCCGAGCCCGTTCGGCCCGGGTCGCCCCGGGTGGCACGTGGAGTGCACGGCGATCGCCCTGGAGCACCTCGGCGCGAGCTTCGACGTGCAGGGCGGCGGCAGCGACCTGGTGTTCCCGCACCACGAGATGTGCGCTTCCGAGGCCCAGGCGGCCCTGCCCGGCCAGCCGTTCGCCCGCGCGTACGCCCATGCCGGGATGGTCGGCTACGACGGCGAGAAGATGTCGAAGTCGCGCGGCAACCTGGTGTTCGTCTCGGCCCTGCGCAACAGCGACGTGGACCCCATGGCCGTGCGTCTGGCCCTGCTGCGTCACCACTACCGCACCGACTGGGAGTGGACCGACGCCGAGCTCTGGGAGGCCGTGGACACCCTCGCCGAGTGGC
>JAJPEO010000249.1 GCA_021166815.1 Nocardioides sp. | reverse complement strand
AGCAGGGGAGCGGCGAGCGTGAGCTGCTCGGGGTTCAGCAGTGCGCCGCGCAGGCCCTCGACCCCGTCGAGCGCGTCGTACGTCGCTCCACGCAGGTCGAACGACTCCAGCCTCGCGCCGCGGACGTCGAGCCGCCCCACGCGCGTCCCGGTGAGGGTGGCCCGGCGCACCTGGGCGTCGGTCAGGTCGAGCTCGTCGACGTGGCAATCGCGCAGCGTCAGGTCGGCCACGTCGGCCCCGCGGAGGTTGACGTAGGCGAGGCGGCAGCCGACCAGCTCGACCGCGCGCCACTCCGAGTCGTAGGCCTCCAGCACCCCGATGCGACCGCCGCTCACCCGGACGTCGCGCCACCGCCCGCCGGCGTTGTGCAGGGTGGTCACGTCGGGTCGCTCGAGGAGCGTCTCGCGCAAGGTGGCGTGGCGCAGCGACACCTCGGGCCACGAGAGCCCCGCGAAGCGCAGCGCGTCGAGGTCCGCGGCGTCCACGAGCTCGGACAGGCTGCCCTCGTCGAGGTCGGCCGCGGAGAGGTCCACGCGCTGGGGTGGGGTCACCCGGGGTCCGTGGGGAGGTCGAGCTGCCATCCCCCGACTGTAGCCATCACCGGCACTCGGGGCAGGTGCCGAAGACCTCCAGGGTGTGGCTGATCTCGGAGAAGCCGTGCTCGGCGGCGATCGCGCGCGTCCACCTCTCCACGACCGGCCCCTCGACCTCGACGGTCGCGCCGCACACCCGGCAGACCAGGTGGTGGTGGTGGTCGTTGGAGCACCGGCGCCAGATGGCCTCGCCGTCCTCCGAGCGGAGCATGTCGATCTCGTCGGCCTCGGCGAGGGCGGCCAGGGTGCGGTAGACCGTGGCCAGTCCCACCGACGATCCGTGCTCGGTGATGCGGTCGTGGATCTCCTGGGCGCTGCGGAAGTCGTCGAAGGTGTCGAGCGCGGCCACGACGGCGAGCCGTTGGCGGGTGGGTCGCACCCGTCCCGTGGCGGGGCTGCGGTCAGTGCTCGTCATAGTGCTCTCCGTGGACTGCGTGGCGGTGCCCGTCGTGCACGTAGTCGACGTGGTCGCCGTGCTGGACCGCGCGGTGACCACAGTCGGGTCCGTGCTCGTGCGGGTGCTCGTCGGTGACCGTGTGGGGGACGACCTGCTCCTCGGTGAAGGGTGTCAGGAGCCGGGTGCGATGACGCAACCACACGCCGATCGGCCAGGTCGCGACGAACATGGCCAGGGCCAGCAGCACGATCGTCGGCCCGGGCGCCACCGAGGCGCGGAAGGACAGCGAGGCGCTGATCAGCAGGCCGCCCACGGAGGCGAGCACGCCGACGCCCATGGCGCCGTACAGCGTGGTCCGGAACGACCGCGCCAGCTGCTGGGAGGCCGCGACGGGCACCACCATCAGCGCGGAGACCAGCAGCAGGCCCACGGTGCGCATGGCGACGGTCACCGTGACGGCGGCGAGCACGGCGATCAACAGGTTGTAGGCACGCACGTGCAGCCCCGCCACCCGGGCGAAGTCAGGGTCGCTGGCGACGGCGAACAGCCGCGGAAGCAGCCCGAGCACCACGCCCAGGATGACCAGGGCGAGCAGCAGGGTGAACCACACGTCGCCGCTGGAGATGCTGTTGAGCGACCCGAACAGGTACTCCTGCAGGCGCGCCGCTCCCAGGCCGGCGAGGCCCGTGATGAGGACACCTCCGGCGAGGCCGCCGTAGAACAGCAGCGCGAGGGCGACGTCTCCGTTGGTGTGGCCCTGTTCACGGATCACCTCGATCAGCACCGCGCCGAGGACGGCCACGACGACGGCCGTCCAGGTCGGGGACGCGCCGGTGAGCAGTCCCACGGCGACACCGGTGACGGCGACGTGCCCGATGCCGTCGCCCAGCAGGGCGAGGCGTCGCTGCACGAGGAACGTGCCGATCGCGGGTGCGGCGAGGCCCGTCAGCAGTGCGGCCACCAGCGCCCGCTGCATGAACTCGTAGGTGAACAGGTCGGCGAGGTTCATCGGTCGCTCCCGTCGTGGCCGAGGCTGTCCAGGGGCGACTCCACGTGGGGTGCGTGGTCGTGGTGCGGGGTGAACGGGTGGTGGGCGTGGACGGCGTCCTCCTGCGAGAGCGAGGGCCCGTCGTATGAGATCCGCCCGTCGCGCATCACCACGGCGCGGTCGATGAGCGGTTGCATCGGGCCGAGCTCGTGGGCGACCAGGATGATCGTCGTGCCGCGGTCCTTGAGGACGCGCAGGGCATCGGCCAGGGCCCGCTGGTTGGTCAGGTCGACCCCGGCGGTCGGCTCGTCGAGCAGCAGGAGGTCCGGCTGGCCGGCCAGGGCGCGGGCGATCAGGGCCCGCTGCTGCTGGCCGCCGGAGAGGCGGGAGATGGCCGAGCGCGCCCGGTCGGTCAGGCCCACGACCTCCAGCGCCTCGTCGATCGCACGACGGTCGGCGGCGGACAACGGGAGGAACGGTCGCCGTCTGGTCACCCGTCCCGACGCGACGACCTCACGCACGGTCGCCGGGACGCCGCCGGCCGCCTGTGAGCGTTGCGGCACGAAGCCGAGCCGGTGCCAGTCGTGGAAGTCGGCGTACGGCGTGCCGAAGAGCTCCAGGTGACCCTGGGCGAGGGGGAGCAGCCCGGTGATGGCGCGCACCAGGGTGGACTTGCCCGAGCCGTTGGCGCCGAGCAGGGCGAGGCGTCGCTGCACGAGGAACGTGCCGATCGCGGGTGCGGCGAGGCCCGT
>JAJPEO010000248.1 GCA_021166815.1 Nocardioides sp. | reverse complement strand
GCATGCGGCGCAGGCGCGCAGCCAGGACCACCGGCGCACTGATCGCCCTGACGCTGCTGCTGTCGGGTTGCGACTGGGTCTACGAGCTGCGGCGCAGCGACTTCGCCAAGCAGGACGTCGACGCGATCACGGCCGCCTCGGCGCGGGCGATGAAGGTCGTGGAGTCGGTGCGGGTCATCGGGACGGTGGACGCCGGCGGCACCCACATGCTCATCGACCTGCGGGTCTCGGAGGACCAGTGCACGGGCTTCACGCGGCTGGGCCGCGGCCTCGTCGACGTGCGCCGGAGCCCGGACGGCTTCTGGGTCCGCGCCGACCGCCAGGCGCTGACCGACCAGGGCGTGAGCAGCGTCCACCCCGGCCTGGGGCGGGTCGCCAACAAGTGGGTGAAGTCGGAGGTCATCCCGCTCTGCAGGCTCGACTACTGGCTCGACCCGTTCAGCACCAGCACCGCCGAGGACCGCGAGGTCGCGCGCGGCAAGGGCAAGAAGGCGGACGCGGGCAAGGACCTGGACGCGGGCAAGGAGCACACCGTCGGCAAGGAGTCCGACGTCGACGGCACCCGCGCTGTCGCCATCATCCAGTCCCAGCCCGGGGTGGAGGAGGAGCCGACGACGTGGGTCGCCAGCGAGGCGCCGCACCGCGTGGTGCGGGTGGAGGGCAGCACACCGGACGTGACGATGCGGGTGGACTTCGGGGAGTACGACCGCGAGTTCACCGTCGAGACCCCGGCGGCGATGGACACCTTCAGCCGCTGACGGCGCGCTCAGGCGCTCGGCAGGTGGATGGTGAACACCGAGCCCCGGCCGAGCTCGGACTGCACCTCGACGCGACCACCGTGGTGCTCCACGACCCGGCGCACGATCGACAGTCCCAGCCCGGTCCCGGGACGCCGCAGGGCCTCGGGGTTGGTCGAGCGGAAGAAGTCGTTGAAGAGACGGCGCTGGTTGTCAGGCGAGATGCCGATGCCCTCGTCGGCGCAGGTCACGACCACCTCGTTGCCCACGTGCTGGACCTCCAGCGTGACGCGGCCACCGGGGTCGGAGTACTTCACGGCGTTGCTCAGCAGGTTGTTGACGACGCTGCGCAGCTCCTCGGTCGAGCCGGTCACGAGCAGGCCGGTGCCGACGATCTTCGAGTCCAGCTCGATGCCGCTGACCATCGCCACGGCACGGTGGTTCTCGGCCGACTCCTCGACCAGCCGCCCGATGTCGACCGGTCCCCACAGCTCGTTCTCGCGCACCTCGCGCGAGATCATCGCGAGGTCGCCGAGCAGGCCCTGGAGCCGGAACACCGCGCGCTCGATCGCCTCCACCGAGTACTGCTGCTGGGCGCTGAGCTCGCTGTCCTGCAGGAGCTCGAGGTGGGCGACGACCACCGTGAGCGGGTTCTTGAGCTCGTGCGACACCGTCCGGGCGAACTCCGTGCGCCGTGCGTCGACCCGCTGCAGCTCGCTCACCAGGCGCTGCTCACGCTCGAACGCCTGGGCCAGCTGGATGGCCCGGCCCACGTCCTCACCGAGGGCTTGTGCCGCGATCGACTCGACCTCGGTCCAGCGCATGTCGGTGCGCAGGACGAGCAGGTAGCCGACGGGCTCGTCGGCCGTGGCGAGCGGCACGCAGACGAGGGCCAGGGCGCCGCGGGTCGCGACGTACGACGACAGCTGCAGGCGCGCCTGCACGCCCAGGCCGGGGTCGCCCCACACGGCCTGCGGCTCGATGATCACGACCGTACGCCGCTCCCACGCCCGCCGCGCCAGGTCGTCGAGCTCGGTGCGGAACCCCGGCGCGAGGGTGGCGTCGTCGTCGCGCTGGTGACCGAAGAGACGGATCTCGAGCTCCTCGGCACGCAGGCCCTGGACGAGGTGGGGCCGGGCGTCCGCGAGGAAGCCGGTCAGGCCGGCGCGGATCGACAGCCCGCGCAGCGCCTCGGCGGCCGCCTCGGCCACGCGGGCGCGGTTGCTGAGCTCCTCGCGCTCGAAGGCGGTGAGGACGGCGCGCAGCTGCAGGCTCAGCCGGTCGGAGAGCTCGAGGAACTCCATGGGCGTCGGGCGGAGCCCCGAGAGCGGCTCGTCGAGGTAGAGGATGCCGCGGACCCGGCCACGGTCGTCAATGAGCCGCGCGGCCAGCATGTCCTGGGCGTGCCAGGCGTCGGGCGAGGCCGGCGGGGGCAGGTCGGGCACGAAGCCGTGCTCGCTGATGAACTGCAGGGACTCTGCGGGCATCCACTCCGCGGCGACGAAGGTGAAGTCGCCGTAGTCGGCGCCGAGGGCCAGAGCGGGGTACATCGCAGCCAGCGGCGACGCCTGTCCGAGGAGCTGCTGCTCGCCCTCGCGCACCCCGGCGATCGCCACGAACTCGAGCATCCCGTCGGCGCGGGCGACCTCGATCGCGCACACCTTGAAGGCCGCACGCGTCCGCACGTCCTCGGCGATCGCGTACAGGATCTCCCGCGTGGCCTCGTTGCCCCACGCGAGAGCACGCGGCCCCGGCGACCCAGTGTCAGGCACCTCGTCTCCCCAAAGTCGACATGGGCCTCGGGCGATGTCACCCGAGGCCTCACGGACCTAGCGTGTCAGGCCGGTGGTCGCGCTGCAGCGTTTTCGCCCCATCCCGCATGTGGGGCAGGTCATCGAGGAAGCCTGTCCGGGCGAGGTTTCCCGCGGGTAACCTTGAGCGCATGAAGCGTGAGATCTACGACGAGGACCACGAGGCCTTCCGCGCCTCGGTCAAGGAGTTCCTCGACCGCAAGGTCGTGGCCAACCTGGAGAAGTACGCCGAGAACCACGGGCTCGACCGCCAGTTCTGGCTCGACGCCGGGGAGGCCGGCCTGCTGGGCCTGGAGATCCCCGAGGAGTACGGCGGCGCCGGGGCCGAGGACTACCGCTTCAACGCGGTCCTCACCGAGGAGCTGGCCAAGGTCAACATGACCCTGCCGAGCTGCCTGGGCATCCACGCCGACATCACGGTGCCCTACCTGGTCCACCTCACCAACGAGGAGCAGCGCAAGCGCTGGCTCCCCAAGGCGGCGACGGGCGAGATCCTCACCGCCATCGGCATGACCGAGCCCGGCGGCGGTTCCGACCTCGCCAACCTCAAGACCACCGCCGTGCGCGACGGTGACGACTGGATCATCAACGGCTCGAAGACCTTCATCACCAACGGCGGCTCGGCCGACATCGTGCTCGTCGCCGCCCGCACCAGCCCGGAGAAGAAGGCCAAGGGCATCTCGCTGTTCGCCGTCGACACCACGCTCGAGGGCTTCTCGGTCGGCCGCGTGCTCGACAAGGTCGGCCAGGACGAGTCCGACACCGCCGAGCTGGCCTTCGAGAACGTCCGCGTCTCCAACGACGACCTCGTCGGCCCCCTCGACACCGGCTTCATCTCGATGATGCAGTTCCTGCCCCAGGAGCGCCTCGGCTCGGCCGTGACCAACCTGGCCCACGCCGCGCAGATCCTCACCGAGACCATCCAGTACGCCAAGGACCGCCAGGCGTTCGGACAGCCCATCGGGGCGTTCCAGAACACCCAGTTCCTCCTGGCCGACCTGCAGACCCGCGTCGACGTGGCGCAGGCGTACGTCGACCAGTGCGTGATCGCGCACACCAAGAAGGAGCTCACGCCGGTCGACGCGGCCAAGGCCAAGTGGTGGACCTCGCAGGTCCAGAGCGAGGTGCTCGACCACTGCGTCCAGATCCACGGCGGCTACGGCTACATGAACGAGTACCGCGTGGCCCGCGCCTGGCGCGACGCCCGCGTGACGAAGATCTGGGCCGGCTCGAACGAGATCATGAAGATGCTCATCGCGCGCGACCTCGGTCTCTGACCGGGCACTTCTCCGCACGGTCCCAACGCTGACCGGGCACTTCTCCGCACCGTCTCATGCGGAGAAGTGCCCGGTCGGTGCGTTTCGGGTGCGGGAAGGTGCCCGGTCGGTGGGGGCAGACTGGGGCCATGCGGATGTTCGTGGCTGCGGTGCCGACGGAGGCGGCGATCGAGGACCTCGACGAGTTCCTGGAGCCACGTCGCGAGTCGGCGGCGTACCGCTGGACGTCGTCCGAGCAGCTCCACGTGACGCTGGCGTTCTCGGCCGACGTGCCCGAGCGCAGCCTCGACGACCTCGTCGAGCGCCTCACCCGTGCCGCGCGCAAGCGGCGTCCGATGGCGACCCGGATCACCGGCGGCGGGGCGTTCCCGCACCCCGACCGCGCACGGGTGCTGTACGCCGGCCTCGACCTCGCCGAGGCCGACCGCACCGAGCTCACCCGACTGGCGACCGGCTCCCGGGCGGCCATGGCCAAGGCCGGGGCGCAGGTGGACGGGCAGCGGTTCCGCCCCCACCTGACCCTCGCCCGGCTGGGCCGGCCGGACAACGTGACGTCGTGGGTGCGCCTGCTCGACGCCTACCGCGGGCCAGCGTGGACCATCGACCACCTCGCGCTCATCGCCTCCCACCTCGGCGAGGGCCCCCGCCGGCGCCCCCGGCACGAGGTGGTGGAGACGTTCGCCCTCGCGGGGTGATCAGCTCGTGGCCAGGGACCGGTTGTCGATCTCGGGGTAGTGCTGGCGCATCCGCACCTTGCGCTCGAGCTCCTCGATGATCCGCGGCGCGAAGTCGACGCCGTACAGCTCCTGGGCGCTGCCGAGGCCGCCGGGGCTGAACACGTTGATCTCCATCAGCTTGTCGCCCACGATGTCGAGCCCGACGAGGAACATCCCGTCGACCACCAGCTTGGGGCGCACCACGTCGACCATCTCCAGCATCTCGTCGGTGACGGCGACCTTGGTGGCCTTGCCACCGGCCGACATGTTGGAGCGGATGTCGTCGGTGGTGTTGGACCGCCGGAAGGCGGCGTACTCGCCGTCGACCTTCAACGGCTTGCCGTTCATCACGAACATCCGCACGTCGCCGTTGACCGCGTCGGGAAGGAACTCCTGGGCGACGACGTAGCCGTCGCGCGAGATCGCCTCGATGATCTGGTTGAGGTTGGGAGCCTCCTTGCGGTCGATGAGGAAGACCCCGGAGCCACCCGAGCCCTGCAGCGGCTTGAGCACGGCCCTGCCGCCGAGCTCGTCGACGAAGTCGGAGATGAGCTGCTCGTCGCGCGAGATGAGGGTGCGCGGGCGCACCACCTCGGGGAAGTGCTGGAAGTAGGCCTTCGACAGGGCGTTGGCCAGCGTCGTCGGGTCGTTGACGACCAGCACGCCAGCTGCGGCGAAGAGCTGGCCGAAGGCGACGGCCGCGTTGTTGGCCCAGGGCGCGGACTCGGCGTCGTCGGCCGGGTCGTTGCGCAGCATCACGACGTCGAACTCCTCGATGCCGATGAGCTGCTCGACGTCGGGCCGCTTCACGTCGGCGAGGTGGCGCTTGAGTGAGCGGTAGCTCTTGGCGTCGCCGGCACGGGCCTTGGTCGAGAGCGTGCCGTCCGGCTGGTAGGCGAAGTCGCCGATGCCCATGAACCACGCCTCATGGCCCATCTGGCGCGCGGCCAGGGCGAGCCGGTTGGTGGTGTAGTAGTCCTGCTCGGTGGCGACGTCGTTGACGACGAACCCGATCTTCATTGACACATCCTTCATGGTCGGTGTCCTGCTACCAGCTCGCTGAGGTCAGAGACCCCCGAAGCCCACCCGAGCCGGTCGGTGGAGGCGGGGTCGTCGAGGTAGTGCGGCAGCAGCCGCGGGGGTACGAGCGCGTCGCGGTCGACGAGCTCGGCGATGAGGGGGAGGTCCTGCAGGGAGAACTTGCCGCGCCACAGCAGGTCGAGGGCGCCGTCGTCGGCGAGGTGGGCCAGCAGGTCGACCACACCGCGCAGGTAGATCGCGTCCTTCGTGGTCCCGCCCGAGCGGTAGACGCGCATGACGGTCGTGAAGGCGCTCGACTCCGGGATGCCGGCGTCCACCAGCGCGCGGTGGGCCTGGGCGAACGTCGCCCCGTCGACCATGCGGTGCACGGTGAGCACGCGCGCCGCGAGCTGGCGCAGGCGGAACGGCGTGAGCCCCCCGCACGCCACCTCGCCCAGGACGGCCAGGCCCTCCTGGGTCTCGTCGTACCCCGCGAGGCCGGCGCCGAGCACCTTGATCGGCTGGGCCGCGCCGTTGACGTGGGTGACCAGGTGGGTGCCCACCTCGTGGTGCAGGAGCGCGGCGGCACGACGGCGCTGGACCGCGCTCTCCTTGCCGATCAGGAGGGTGTCGCCGGACACCATGACCCCGTTGACGTCGGGTCGCACCTCGGCGTGCATCTCGATGCCGGGCGCCTGCTCGCGGTAGTAGTCGATCTCGGCCCTGGCGAGGGCCAGGAACTCCTCGGCGTCCAGCGGGTCGGAGGGCGGCTCGACGTGCCCGATCCCCTCGAGCACCTGCTCGGCATGGGTACGCAACGAGGGCGAGACACCGCCGTAGAGCTCGATGCTCAGGCCCAGGAAGTCGGGGGTGTCACGGGCGCGGAGCATCTCCAGCTGGAGGCCGAGCTCGCGGTGCTTGGCGCGCAGCAGGTGACCGAGGGTCGGGTCCTCGACGCTGGTGACGTCGATCTCGGCGAGCGCCTGCTCGAGCACGTCGGGCTCGTCGGTCAGCTCGCGGTAGGTGAAGACCGGGTCCTCGACGGCTCCCTGGAGGAACTCGTCCTTGACCTCCTGCGCGTCCACCGGGGTGATGTGCAGGAGGAAGGCGAAGCTCTCCGAGAGCTGCGCGAGGGCGCGGTCCACCGCGAGGTCGTGGGTGGAGAACGGGCGTTCGACCATCAGGACATCCCGGCCAGCTCGGAGCCGAGCACGGGGAGGGTCTCGGCGAGGGCTGCGCGCAGCTCCTCCAGGTGGTCCTCGTCCACCTTGCCGGTCCACTCGTCCATCCACGTCTTCTTGAACTCCAGCGCGAGCACGCAGCCCACCCCGGGGTGCCGGTCGTGGACGAACCACGCCAGCGCGCGGCCCTTGAACGCGACGTTCTCGCGGACGTCCAGCCGGTGCCCGCGCGCCTCCTGCTCCGCGAGGGTGGTGCGGAAGGCGTCGACGAGCCCGCCCCACCGTTCGCGGTCGACGCTGCCGGTGCCGAGGTTGACCTCGGGGTTCTCGTCGACGTCCGCCGGCTCGCTGTCGGGGCCACCGCGGCGGTGGTTGTAGGAGTGGACGTCGAGGAGCACGTACGGCCCGCGGCTGGCGACCTCGTCGAGGTAGGCGCCGAGGGTGCCGTAGACGTGGTCGTAGACCGCGAGGCTGTTCTCGGTCAGGTCGTCGGACAGGGGCGCGTCGCGCCAGACGTCGAGCCCCCAGCAGTCATCGGGCTCGCGGTAGACCGCCTCCTCGCGGGGACGGTTGAGGTCGACCTCGAAGCGGGAGCGGCTGGTGAGCATGCGGCTCGGCACCACCGACGCGATGCGGTCGGTGTGCGGGTCCTCCACGCGCAGTCGTGTGTCCTCGTCGAGGACC
>JAJPEO010000237.1 GCA_021166815.1 Nocardioides sp. | reverse complement strand
GCGAGTTGGCCTTGGCGAGGACCAGCAGCGCCTTCTCGCGGGCCTTGGAGCGCACCACGGGCGGCAGCTGCGCGAAGGACGACGACAGGCTCCGGTCGGAGCGCAGGATGCCCAGTCCCGTGCCGGGCACGGCGCGCAGGCCGACGTCGTCGGGGTCTGCGGAGAGGCTCACGAGCTCGTACTCGCGGTAGCCCAGGAACGTGAAGTGGTCGTCGGCGAGCCAGCGCAGGAAGTCCGTGCCCTGGCGCAGCTCCTCGGAGTCCAGGGGTGGCGGGTCGGTCACGACCTGCTCGACGACCTGCAGCGCCTGGACGTGCATCTTGGGCCAGTCCTCGACCGCCTCGCGCACGTCACGCAGCACCCGCTGGACGCCGGTGACGATCTCGGCGGCCTCCTCGTCGTCGACGAGGTCGATCTCCACGTGGATCCACGACTCCGCCACGGCTCCGTCGCGGTGCGGGCGGCGGTGCTCGTCGAGGCCGCTCACCTCCTGAAGCTCGCCGGTGATGTCGCGCAGCACCGAGAGCTGGGGGTGCACGACCGTGTGCACGCTGTGCCCCAGCCGGCTGAGCTCCATCTGCACCGAGTCGACGAGGAAGGACATGTCGTCGGTGACCACCTCGACGACCGAGCGCCCACCCGCCGACCAGCCGTCCTGCGCCGTGGTGGGCGTGACGACCCGGACGTCGGCGGTCCCCTGAGGACGGCTGCGCGCCAGCGAGACGTGCGAGAGCAGCGACCCGGCCAGGTCCCGCGGAGCTCGGGAGTTGATCTCCTCGGGCGCCACGTGGCGGTAGTAGTCGACCACCACGGACGCCAGGTCGGCGGCGAAGGAGGCGCTGACGGAGTCGGCACGGGCCGCCTCGGCGGCCTCCTCCAGCTGCTCGCGGGTCACGCGGGTCAGCTGGTCCGACGGGGGGACGTCGTGATCACTGGTCGACACGGCTCCGACCCTAGGACCTGGGTGTGACGTGGACAACACGGGGTCGACTCCGGCGAGTCCCCTGCGCCGGGGTGTCACGGCCCGACCGGCTCCGCCATGATGTCCGTCATGCTCTTGCGCAGGGAACACGCCTACGACGCCACCCCGGACGAGGTCTTCGACATGCTCGCCGACCCCGACTTCCGCGCCCGCGTCTGCGAGGCCCAGGACGTCATCTCCCACGACATCGCGATCACCCGCTCCGGCGACGGCTTCTCGCTCGTCAACGACCAGGTGCAGCGCACGGCCGGGCTGCCCGCGATCGCGAAGAAGTTCGCCGGCGACACCACCCGCGCGGTCCAGCGCGAGACCTGGAGCGGCCGCTCCGGGGCCACGCTCGCGATCGACACGCCCGGCAAGCCCAGCGAGATGACCGGGACCGTCACCCTCGAGCCCGTCGACGGCGGCACCCTGGAGACCATCGAGATCGACGCGCGAGTCAAGGTGCCGCTCATCGGCGGCAAGCTGGAGAGCCTGCTGGTCGACACGGTCTCGGCGGCCCTGACCACCGAGTTCGAGGTCGGCGACGCCTGGCTTCGCGGGGACCGCGGATGAGCCGCCGGGCCCAGCGCGACCTGGTCTACGACGCGCCGCTCGCCGACGTGCACGCCATGCTGCACGACCCGGCGTTCCGCCAGGAGGTCCTGGCGCGGCAGAAGGTGCTCCACGGCGATGCCACCGTGACCGACGAGACGGTGCGGGTCGACCGCGCCTACAGCGCCGATGGTCTCCCCTCGTTCGCGACGAAGTTCGTGGGCGACGAGCTGGAGATCGTGCAGGTGGAGGACTGGACGTCGGAGGACCACGCCGACATGCAGATCTCCATCCCCGGCAAGCCCGGCGAGATCTCGGGCACGATCGGCCTGGTCGAGTCGGGTGGTCGCACCACCCAGACCGTGACCTTCGCGATCAGCGTCCGCATCCCGCTCATCGGCGGCAAGATCGAGGCGATGGTCGAGAGCATGCTGCTCAAGGCGCTCGACAAGGAGCACGCCACGGGCCAGGAGTGGCTGGCGCGCTAGACCTCCGTACGGTCCTCGGCCGGCTCCTCGCGCTCCGCCTGCGACGTCTCGTCGTCGTCGCCGCGGCGCAGCCAGAGCACGATGCCGAGGAGCACGAAGGGCCCGAACGCCAGGAACAACGTCAGGAACTGCTCGACCGGGTGCAGTGCACCCATGTGCCACACGCTCACGCCCCCAGTGTCTCACCGGGGACGTGAGCGCGGTCGACCGGTCAGCCCATGTGCGGGTAGCGGTGGTCCGTCGGCGGCACGAAGGTCTCCTTGATCGAGCGCGGCGAGGTCCAGCGCAGCAGGTTCGAGGCGGCGCCGGCCTTGTCGTTGGTGCCCGAGGCGCGCGCCCCTCCGAAGGGCTGCTGGCCGACCACGGCCCCGGTGGGCTTGTCGTTGATGTAGAAGTTGCCGGCGGCGAAGCGCAGCTCGCGTCGGGCCCACGCGATGGCCGCGCGGTCCTGGGCGATGATCGCGCCGGTGAGGGCGTACGGGGAGAACGACTCCATCTGCTCGACGACCTTCTCGAAGCGGGCGTCGTCGTAGACGTGCACGGCCAGGATCGGCCCGAAGTACTCCTCGGAGAACATCTGGTCGGTCGGGTCGGTCGAGACGACGATCGTCGGGCGCACGAACCAGCCGACCGAGTCGTCGACCTGGCCGCCGGCCACGACCGTGAGGTGCCGCTGGCGCTTGGCCCGCGCGATGGCCGCCTTGTGCTTGGCGAAGGCACGCTCGTCGATGACCGCGCCCATGAAGTGGGACAGGTCGGTCACGTCGCCCATCGTCAGCGCCTCTGTGTCGGCGATCAGCTGGTCGCCCATCTTGGCCCACACCGACTTCGGCACGTAGGCGCGCGAGGCGGCCGAGCACTTCTGGCCCTGGTACTCGAAGGCGCCGCGCAGCATCGCCACGCGCAGCACGTCGGGGTCGGCGCTGGGATGGGCGACGATGAAGTCCTTGCCGCCGGTCTCCCCCACGATGCGCGGGTAGGAGCGGTACGAGGCGATGTTGGCCCCGACCTCCTGCCACAGGTGCTGGAACACCCGCGTGGACCCGGTGAAGTGGATCCCGGCCAGGTCCGGGTGGCGCAGCGTCACCTCCGACACGTCGTGGCCGTGGCCGGGCAGCATGTTGATCACGCCCGGCGGCATGCCCGCCTCCTCCAGGAGGTCCATGAGCATCGAGGCCGCCAGCTGCTGGGTGACCGCGGGCTTCCAGATCACCGTGTTGCCCATCAGCGCGGGCGCCGTCGGCAGGTTGCCGGCGATCGCGGTGAAGTTGAAGGGGGTGATCGCGTAGACGAACCCTTCCAGCGGGCGGTGGTCGGTGCGGTTCCACACGCCCGGGGAGTTGGCGATGGGCTGCTCGGCGTGGATCTGCTTGGCGTAGTGAACGTTGAAGCGCCAGAAGTCGATGAGCTCGCACGCGCTGTCGATCTCGGCCTGCTGCACGGTCTTGGACTGCCCGAGCATGGTCGCCGCGTTGAGCCGCTGGCGCCACGGGCCGGCCAGCAGGTCGGCCGCCTTCAGCAGGATGGCGCACTTCTCGTCGAACGGCATCGCGCGCCAGTCCGGCGCCGCGGCGGCGGCCGCCTTCACCGCGGCCTCGGCGTCCTTCGCGGTCGACCCCTTCACGACGCCCAGCACGTGCTGGTGGTCGTGGGGCTGCACGACCTTGATCTCCTCACCCCCGCCCGCACGACGCCTGCCGCCGATCACGGCCTTCATCGGGTGCTGCTTGCGCTCGAGCCGCGCCAGCTCCGCGACGAGGGTCTCTCGCTCAGGGGTGCCGGGGGCGTAGGTCAGGTTCGGCTCGTTGGTGGGGGCCGGGGGGTGGGTGATCGCGTCCATGACGCGATCGTGGCAGAGAGTGACCCACGTCTCAAAGGAGGGTGGGCTCAGCCACCCGCGACGAGGTCGCCGATCTCCTGCGTGGCCCACCACCCGAGGTCGTCGTCGGGATCGGCGTCGTCACCGCTGTCCACGTGCACCGCGACCACGTGCCGCCACGACGGCACCTCCGGCGCGCCAGCCTCGACCACCACGACCACGCGACGCCGCTCCCCGTCAGGGAGTCCGGCCACCATCGCCGCGGAGGCGTCGGCCGCGTCCATGAGTGCGGCGTACTCGCTCTCCTCGGTGTCGTCGTGGGCCTCGACGACACCGCGCACGGCGGGGCCGTCGCCCGTCCAGTCCCTGGCCAGGTCGGGGAGGGTCGTGGGGAGGTAGCGACGGGTCATGACGACGTCGGCGACTTCCGGGTGGTGCGCCTGGTGGTCTGCTTGCGGCCGCGCGGGGCTCGGGCCCGGCTCGCGGAGGCGGAGTCCTTGAGCTCCTCCAACGACTCCAGCAGGCACTGGCCCAGGACGTCGGCGTCCGGCACGGCGTCACGGTCGGTGGTGATGCCGTAGAAGACCCCACCGTCGTAGGAGGTCACGCCGAAGGCGAGCGGGTGGTCGGGCAGCAGCGGGTGCACGGGGTAGGACTCCAGCATCTGCGCGCCGCCGGCGTAGAGCGGGAACTGCGGCCCGGGCACGTTGGTCACCGACACGTGGAACCCGCGGCGCAGCTCGGCCGCCGCCAGGCGTGAGCCCAGTGCGTGGAAGGTCGTGGGCGCGAACCCCGCGATGCCGGCCAGCCGGCGCGCGGAGACCGCCCGCCCGGTGTCGCGGTGGGCCTTGAGGTCGTAGCTGACCTGGTGCAGGCGCACCACAGGGCTGGGCTCGTTGATGGGGAGGTGGACGATGTGGCCGGCGATCTGGGTGCCGAGCGAGGTCGCCTCGAGCTCGTCGTCGATCACCGACATCGGCACGATCGTCTTGATCGTCTTGAGCCCACCCATCGACTCCGCACGGGTCATCAGCCAGCCGCGCAGGGCGCCGGCGATGGTGGCGAGGATGACGTCGTTGACCGTGCCGCCGTGCACCCGCCGGATGCGGCGGTAGTCGGCGAGCTCGGTGCGTACGGCCACGAAGCGGCGCTGCTGCGACAGCTTGCGGTGCACGGGGGTCGAGGAGGCGGGTCCCCGGCCGGCCAGCGCCCCGGCGACCTCCGCCATCCGCGCGCTCGTCGCGGAGGCCTGGCGGATCAGCGACTCGGCGTTGGCCTGGGCGGTGGCGAGCACCGTCGCGGGGTGCTCGATCGCGTCGGTCACGGCGTCGAGGGCCACGGCCAGCGGCCGACCGCTGCCGCGCGGACGCCAGTCGTCGTGGCCGAGCGGCTCCTGGTCGGGGCTGGTGTCGAGCAGCACCTGGCCGATGTCGACGGTCTCGCGGCCGTCGACCAGGATCTGGTGGCTCTTGGTCAGCAGTGCGACCCGCCCCTCGGCGAGGCCCTCCACGAAGTAGCACTCCCACAGCGGGCGGTTGCGGTCGAGCGGACGTGAGGCGATGCGGGCGACCAGCTCGCGCAGCTGGTCCATGCTGCCCGGACGCGGCAGGGCCGACCGGCGCACGTGGTAGCCGAGGTCGAAGCTCGGGTCGTCCACCCAGGCGGGGTTGGCGAGGCGGCCCGGCACCCACTGCAGCCGCTGGCGGTAGCGCGGGACGAAGGCGATGCGCTCGCCGATGAGGCGCACGAGGGCGTCGTAGTCGAACCCGGAGTCGCCCGGCTCGAAGATCTCGACCGTCGCGTTGTGCATGGGCGTCGTGGGGGACTCCGTGGCGAGGAACGCCAAGTCCCGCGGCCGGAGCCGCTCGCTCATGTGGTGCCCTTTCCGCCGGTGGGTGGAGCTCGTCGCCAGGAGGGCAGGGGGTCGGTCCCCCGACGTCTTGCCCTGCGTGGGATTGTGTCAGAGGCACCGGCCCGCCGGGGCGAGGTGCCCAGAGAACATCCGAGGAGTGCCCCGATGCCCCGACGCCGCCTGATCGCTGTCGCTGCCCTCACGCTCACCGCCACGCTCGGCCTGAGCGCCTGCGGAGGCGACGACGAGCCGACCACCACGCCCGCGAGCCCGCAGGGTTCGGCTCCCACCCAGTCCGGCGAGCAGAGCCCCGACCCCGGCAGCGGCAGCGAGGTCGAGCAGTCCGGCACCCGCATCGAGCTCACCCGCACCGGCGACGTCTTCGACCCCAGCGGCGCCCGGGTCAAGGTCAAGCGCGGCGAGGCGGTGACACTGGTGATCGTGTCCGACACCGCGGGCAGCCTCCACGTCCACTCCACCCCTGAGCAGGACGTCGAGTACCGCCAGGGCACCAGCACGCACGAGGTCGTGATCGACCGTCCCGGAGTGGTCGAGGTCGAGTCCCACGACCCCGACCTGGTCGTGCTCCAGCTCGAGGTGCGCTGAGTGGACGGCACCGTCCTCGCCCACGGACTGGGCGGGGCCAAGGACCTGCCCATCCCCGTCGACATGGCGGTCGCGGGCGCGGTGGCGGCCCTCGTCATCTCGTTCAGCGTGCTCGCCCTCGCGTGGCGCACGCCGCGCTACGACGCCTCCCGCGGGGGCCTGCCCCTGACCGTCCCGCCGGCCGCCACGGCACTCTCCTGGGTCCTGCGCGCCCTCGGCATGGCGTTCTTCCTCTACGTCGCCATGGCGGCGGTGCTGGGCGAGGACACCCTGGTCAACCCCGTCTTCGGCAGCTTCTACGTGCTGCTGTGGGTGGGCATCGTCCCCGCCTCGCTGCTGTTCGGCCCCTTCTTCAAGGCCGTCAGCCCGGCACGCACGCTGGCGATGCTGGTCGCGAAGCTCACCGGCGCGCCGGCGGACCGGGGGCTGCTCCCCTACCCCGAGCGCCTGGGCTACTGGCCCGCGGCTCTCACGCTCTTCGCGTTCGTGTGGATGGAGCTCGTCTTCCCCCACGCCACCCAGCTCGGCCCGGTGCGCCTGTGGTTCGCCCTCTACCTCGGCACGATGCTCATCGGGTCCGCGGTGTACGGCACCACCTTCCTGGCCCGCGCCGACCCGTTCGAGGTCTACTCCACCCTCGTGGGTCGGCTCTCCGTCTGGGGCCGCCGCGACGGCCGCCTGGTCGTGCGCTCCCCCCTCGCAAATCTCGACGCGACCCCGGTCCGCCCCGGCCTGGTGGCCGTCGTGGGCGTCCTGCTCGGCAGCACGGCGTACGACTCCTTCCGCGAGTCGCCGACCTGGCTGCGCGTGGTGCAGTCCCTGGGCATCGAGCGCGCGTGGCCCGACACGGCCGCGCTCGTCGTCTTCACCGCAGGCGTCACCCTCGTCTTCGCCGCAGCCACGGTCGCCACCGGGGTCTCCGACCACCAGGCACGGCGCCACCTTCCTGACCTCTTCGCCCACTCTGTGGTGCCGATCATCGTCGGCTACATGGTCGCCCACTACGTCAACTTCTTCGTCGAGTTCGGGCAGCGCACACTGATCGACCTGAGCGATCCGCTGACCACCGGCGCCGACTACCTCGGCACCGGCGACTGGCAGATCAACTACTGGCTCTCGATGCACCCCACCGTGCTCGCGAGCACCAAGGTGCTGGCGATCGTCACGGGCCACGTGCTCGGCGTGGTCGCTGCCCACGACCGGGCGATGAAGCTGCTGCCCCGCAAGCACCAGCTCGTCGGCCAGCTCCCCCTGCTGTTCGTGATGGTCGGGTTCACCGCAGGAGGGCTCTACCTCCTCTTCGCCTCCTGAGGCTGACCACGCTGTCGGGGAGCAGCGTGTCGGCCAGCGCGGCGATCCCGGCGGTCCACGCGGACTCGCCGAGGTCGACGGCCGGCCGGCCGCTGACCAGCGCCCGGTCCTGACCCGCGCGGTCCTCGGGGAGGAAGTGCAGCCCCGCGACGCGGGCGAAGCCCTCGACCATCCGGGCGACCTCGCGCTCGGACCAGCCGATGGTGCCGCGCATCCGGTTGACCACCACGCGCACGGTCGCGTCGGGCAGGCGCTCCGAGAGCTCGACCAGACCGCGTGCCAGCCTGGCCAGCCCGATCGGGTCGGCCGCCCCCACGACCACGACCTCGTCGGCGAGGTCCAGCGCGGTGAGGGTCATCGCGTTGCGTCCGGACCGCCCCCCGAGCTCGGCGACGTCCTCCTCCAGGCAGAAGCCGGTGTCGGCCACGACGTCGGCGTGGAGCGCGGCCTCCACGAGGAGCTGCTCCACGTGCGCCGGACGCACCTCGCGCCACCGGTCGGCGCGCGGCAGGCCGGTGAGGACGCCGAGGTGCTCGCCGACGCCACGGCAGGCCGAGCCGAACCTCTCCGCGAGGTGGCCGCTGCCGGCCAGGCGAGCACCGGCCAGCACGCCCGACACCTCGTCGAGGATCCCGAGCTGCTGGGCGACGCTGCCGCCGTAGGGGTCCAGGTCGGTCAGCAGCACCGGACGGCCCCGCCGAGCCAGCTCGGCCGCGAGGTTGACAGCGATCGTCGTACGGCCCGGGGCACCTGCCGGCCCCCAGACGACGAACGTGCGACGCGGCGCGTCGTCGTCAGGTGCCGCCTCGGGGGGCGGTCCGGCGTGCGCCATCGGGCGCGGGTGGGTGTCGGCCAGACCCTGCGCGCTCGTCAACGCGTCGATGAGTCCGTGGAGGCCGTCGGCGGCCAGCACGTGCTCGACGCCCAGGCGCCGGGCCTGCTCGACCACGTCGACGTCGTCGACCCGCTCCAGCGCCACCAGGACCGGGCGGACGCCGTGGCGGTGCAGGTGGGAGACGACGTCGGGATCGAGGCCGGGGGCGTCGAGGGCGACCAGGGCGACGTCGGCCTGGCCGGTCGTCGCGCTCGCCATCAGGTCGTCGACGTCGACGCAGCGCTTGAGCGCCGTCGTCGCGGGATGGGAGTCGAGGTGGCCCAGGGCCACGGGCTCCCACCGATGGCCGGAGGCGAGCACGAGCACGCAGATCATGACCGGCCCCTGCTCACCGCGAGCCGCGGCCGACGACCCGCACCTCGCCCTGCCCGCTGGCAGCCAGGACCCTGGCCAGGGCGTCGGGCTCGTCCTCGGGGACGGCCAGCACCACCTGCTGTCCGCCGGTGGAGCCGAAGGAGCCTGCCGTGCGCGGCGCCGCCAGCACCGCGACGTCCTCGAGCGCGAGGGTCGCGCGCGTACGGCCCTCCCTCCCCTCACCGAGGACCCAGACGTCCACGTGCGAGCCGGCGCCCAGACCGTGGGGCACCTCCTCGGGCGGCAGGGCCAGGGCCAGCGAGACGACACCCGAGACCTCGTCGTCGCCCAGGGCCGACTGCGCCAGCAGCTCACCCGCGCCGACGCTGCGCGACAGCGTCACGTCGTCGGGGAACTCCTCGTGGACCTCGAGGTAGTGCGCGGAGTCCCGCGCGTCGGCGAAGCGCACCCGGACGGCGACCAGGTCGTCCTGGTCCACCACCCGCCCGGCAGGCAGCTCGTGCGAGGCCGCCCAGACCGACGTGCTGTCGTCGGCGGACGCGAGCACCTGGGAGCCCGCCACCACCGATCCCGCGACGAGGGCCACGCCGATCCACAGCCGGGGGTCCTTCCATCCCGGCGAGGTGGGCCTGGCGGCAGGAGGCACGACGAGATCACGCGGTTTCCGAGACACGGCACCATGATGGCGACGTGCGGACCACCCTGCTCGCGTTGTCCACAGGCTGAGGTCGCGCCCACGGCGCCGGGCCGCGATTCGGTGGCACCATGGGCCCCATGCCCGACGCCCGCTTCCTGACCCTCGCCGACGTCGCCGAGATGCTCGCGACGTCGAGCGCCCAGGTCTACGCGCTGGTGCGGCGGGGAGAGCTGCCGGCGATCAAGATCGGCGGCCGCGGCCAGTGGCGGGTCGAGCGCAGCGAGCTGGAGGGCTTCATCCAGCGGATGTACGCCGAGACCCGCGAGTTCGTCGACCAGCACCCGTTCGTCGACACCGAGGCCCCGGCCGACACACGCTGACCGGGCCCGGTCCGCCGGAGACGCTCAGCCGACCTGACCGTCGAGCTCGAGGACGAAGGTGCGTTCGTCACCGTCGCGCACCACCGTGAGCTCGATCTCCTCGCCGGGCACGTGGGTGCGGATGGCGACGATCAGGGCGATCCCGTCGGAGACCACCTGACCGTTGACGTGGGTCACGACGTCGTTCTGCTCCAGCCCCGCCGCGGCGGCCGGGGACCCGGAGGTCACGTCGGTGATGAGCGCGCCCGGAGCGGTCCCGTTGTCGGCGGTGCGCACCTGGGCGCCGATGATGGGGTACTGCGCCTCACCGGTGCGCAGGATCTGGTCGACGGTCGTCCTGACCTGCTCGACCGGGATCGCGAAGCCGACTCCGATGTTGCCGGCCTCACCGCCGAAGCCGCCGCCGGTGGTCGCGATCGCGGAGTTGACCCCCACCACCTCGCCGGCGAGGTTGACCAGGGGTCCGCCCGAGTTGCCCGGGTTGATCGCGGCGTCGGTCTGCACGGCGTTGATGTAGGAGGTGTCGTCCTGGGCCTGCCCGGTGGTCACCGGGCGGTCCATCGCGCTGATGATGCCCGAGGTCACCGTCTGGCTCAGGCCCAGCGGAGATCCCAGTGCGACGACCGGGTCGCCCACGCGCAGGACGCCGGAGTCGCCCAGGGCGGCCGTTTCGAGGGCCACGGACTCGTCTATCTGGAGCACCGCGAGGTCGTAGACCGGGCTGCGTCCCACCACGGTCGCGTCGTGGCGGCGTCCCTCGTGGTCGATCACCACGATGCGGCTGTCGTCCCTGGCCGCGTCCGCGACCACGTGGTTGTTGGTCACGATGTGGCCGTCACGGTCGAGCACGAACCCCGAGCCCGTGGCGCCGGCCTGGCCGTCCTTGACGGAGGCCAGGATCTGTACCGTGCTGGGCAGCAACGCCTCGGCGACCGCGGCGATCGAGCCGTTGTCGGCCTCGAGCGGAGCGGCCTCCTGGGTGCGGACGCTGTCGAGGCCCGGGCGCAGGCGCTCGGGCCGGGAGTCGTCGAGGGAGTTGAGCAGGGCGGTGCCGCTGAGCCCGCCGACCAGGCCCAGCACGAGGGCCACGGCAGCGACCCCGAGCCAGGTGCCCAGCGGCAGCGTGCGTCGCTGCTCCTCCTCGCGACGGGCGCCGAGGTGGTGGGGAGCCCCGGGCAGGCCGGTCTGGTGCGGCAACGGCTGCGTCTGCGGTGGGAGCCGGTGCTGCGGCGGGGGCGCCTGGTGGGGCGGGGGCGGCCAGGCGGCCGGCG
>JAJPEO010000231.1 GCA_021166815.1 Nocardioides sp. | reverse complement strand
ACCGGAAGGGGGCCACGTGCTCGGATCGACGTCCACGCCGCTCGTCGAGGGCCACGACCTGGTGATGTTCGACCTCGACGGGGTCGTCTACGTCAGTGGGGCAGCGGTCCCGGGAGTGCCGGAGGACATCACCCGGGTCCGGGACAGCGGCTGCCATGTCGCCTTCGTCACCAACAACGCCTCGCGCACTCCTGAGGCAGTCGTCCAACGCCTCGAGAAGGTGGGGGTGGCGGCTGAGGTGGGTGACGTCGTGACCTCCGCCCAGGCGGCGGCACGCCTGCTGGCAGAGCGGTACGGCACCGGCGCGCAGGTGCTCCTCCTCGGTGGTGAGGGACTCCGTGGGGCGCTGGTGGCCGAGGGGCTCGTCCCCGTGGACGAGGGCGGGGCCGACGCCGTGGCGCTCGTGAGCGGCTACGGCCCCGACGTGCAGTGGCGCGACATCATGCGGGCGGCGGTGCGCGTGCGCGACGGACTGCCGTACGTGGCCACCAACGCCGACATGACGATCCCGACGTCGTACGGCCTCGCGCCCGGTCACGGGGTACTCGTCTCCACGATCGCGCGCTTTGCCGAGGTCGATCCCGTCGTCGCCGGCAAGCCCGAGAGGCCGCTGATGGACGAGACGGTTCGGCGCGTCGGCGGGGACCGGCCGCTCATGGTCGGAGACCGGCTCGACACCGACATCGAGGGGGCCCACGCGATCGGCATCCCCTCCTTGCTCGTGCTCACCGGCGTGACCTGGCTCGACGACCTCGTCGCGGCGCCGCCCGGCCTGCGCCCGACCTACATCGCGAGCGGGACCTCGGGACTGTTCATCGCCCATTCCGCGCCCGAGGCCCACGGGGCGGACTGGTCGCTGGGTGGGTGGACCGCACGCGTTTCCGGGGGCCGGCTCGTCGTGTAAGGCGCCGGCGAGGTCGACGACTGGTGGCGGGTTGCGGCCGTCGCGTCCTGGCGCCACCTCGACACCGCCGGAGAGGTGGCCGACATCTCCGACGCCGCGCCGCCCGGGCCGCTCAGGATCGGTGGAGACGGGTAGGCTCGCGCCCATGGACCACCACGACGAGGCGCCGGTCGAGGCCCCTGCCCGCCTGGAGGTGACACCCACCGGCGTCGCCGACGTCGACGCTGTCCAGGAGGAGATCGCCGGGCTGGGGGAGCGGCCCGTCTCCGACCACGTCGCTGCGTTCGAGCGTGCCCACGAGCAGCTGCGGCGCGCGCTCGATGCACCGTCAGCCGACTGAGTGCAGTGCCGCCACGACGACTGCGCCTCGACGCCGAGCTGGTCCGCCGCGGACTCGCTCGCTCCCGCGAGCACGCGCGTGACCTGATCTCCCAGCGGCGCGTCCGGGTCGCCGGCATGGAGGCGTCGAAGCCCGCCACAGCGGTGAGCACCGACGTCGCGATCGTGGTCAAGGACGACGACGCTGCGCCCGACTACGTCTCCCGCGGAGGCCACAAGCTCGCTGGTGCACTGGCCGCGTTCGCCGAGCACGGTGTCGACGTCCGCGGCAAGCGCTGCCTGGACGCTGGCGCGTCCACGGGTGGGTTCACCGACGTGCTGCTGCGCCACGGCGCGGCCCAGGTCCTCGCCGTCGACGTGGGGTACGGGCAGCTGGCATGGTCCCTGCGCAGCGACGACCGCGTCGTCGTCCACGACCGCACCAACATCCGCGAGCTGGACCTCGAGGTGGTGGGCGAGCCTGTCGACGTCGTGGTCGGCGACCTCTCCTTCATCTCCCTCGGCCTGGTGCTCGACCCGCTGCTGTCCGTCACGAGGCCCGAGGGCGTGCTCCTCCTGATGGTCAAGCCACAGTTCGAGGTCGGCAAGGACCGCGTGGGCAAGGGCGGCGTCGTCCGGGACCTGTCCCTGCGTGCCGAGGCGGTGACGGCCGTGGCCGACCTCGCCGCGGCCCGGGGCTGGGGAGCGCAAGCGGTGGCGGTGAGTCCGCTGCCAGGTCCTTCGGGCAACGTCGAGTTCTTCCTGCTGCTGCGCAAGGGCGAGCCCACGATCGGCGCCGAGGAGATCCGGACCGAGGTCGAGGAGCACGCCCACCTCGGCGCAGCAGGTGAGAGGGTGGAGCCGTGAGCGAGAAGCAGCCGCGCCGCCGAGTCCTCGTCCTCGCCCATACGGGCCGCGAGGCGGCCCGTGACGTGGCCCGGGCCAGCGTGAAGGCACTGACCGCCCACGGCCTTGCCGTACGCCTGCTGGCCGACGAGGCCGAGGCGCTGGGCATCGAGGGCGCGGACGACACCATCGAGGTCACACGGGCCGACGACATGCCGGGTGAGGGCTGTGAGCTCGTCCTCGTGATCGGAGGGGACGGATCCATCCTCCGGGCCGCCGAGGTGACGCACGCGACCAGCACCCCGCTCCTGGGAGTCAACCTGGGGCACGTCGGGTTCCTCGCCGAGGCGGAGGAGGAGGACGTCGAGTCGACCATCACCGCGATCGTGCAACGGCGCTACGTCATCGAGACCCGCCTCACGCTCGACGTCCGCGTGCTGCACGGCAAGGAGACCGTGGCGAGCACCTTCGCCCTCAACGAGGCCAGCGTCGAGAAGGCGGCCCGTGAACGGATGCTCGAGGTGGTCGTCGAGGTGGACGGGCGCCCGCTCTCGCGGTGGGGCTGCGACGGCGTCGTGTGCGCGACGCCCACAGGATCCACCGCCTACAACTTCAGCGCGGGCGGCCCGGTCGTGTGGCCGGAGGTGGAGGCCCTGCTCATGGTGCCGCTCAGCGCGCACGCGCTCTTC
>JAJPEO010000182.1 GCA_021166815.1 Nocardioides sp. | reverse complement strand
GGCCGGCCTGCGGTAGGTCCACAGCTGGATCATGCGCACGATCGCCCACACGACGAGGGCGATGGCGGCGACGGCAAGGGCGACCTTCATTCCTCCAATGTAACCGCGCCGCCTAGGCTGGGGTCGTGAAGGAGTTCGCTGTCTACACCGCCTTGCGACTGGTCCTGCTCGTCGCGTCGTTCGGCCTCATCGCTGGCCTCTGGTCGTTGGCCACCGACGGCGAACCGCACCTGTTCTGGAGCCTCATCCTCGCCTTCATCGTCTCGGGCGTGGCTTCCTACTACCTCCTCAACCGCCAGCGCGAGGCCTTCGCCCAGCGCGTCGAGGCGCGGGCCGCCAAGGCGTCGGAAGCCTTCGAGCGCCACAAGGCCAAGGAAGACACCGAGGACCCCGCCTGAGCGCTGCCGCTCAGAAGCCGGTCAGGCTGTACGGCGGCGTGGGCAGGTCGGCCATCTCGCCGAACCGTGCCACGGCCTCCGGGTCGCCGTGGATGCGACCAGCACGCTGCAGCGTCGCCACCGGCGCGGTGCCGAGCAGCAGGGTCGCCAGGGTCTCAGCGTCGGTGCGCACCTCCGGGTCGGCCTCGGTGGACGTGACCTCGGCCCGGCCGTCCCGGCTGGTCATGGCCCACGTGCCGGCGGCGTGGCCCTGCGCGTCGGCCACGCCCACGAGCACCTGGCCGTCGGCCGCCCAGGGGCGGGCCTGGAAGGCGTCGGGCACGTCGAGGACACGGAGCCAGAGGAACTCGCTCTCGGCCTTGACCCGCACGGCGTTGATGTCGGTGAGGGCCCACGGCAGCGGGTCCTGGGGGTGGAAGATGCCGTGGGTGACGTGCTCGATCTGGTCGATCGACGCGAGGAGCCGCCACAGGCCCAGCCAGGCGTGGGGGGAGAGCCCGACGAGCTCCGCGACGCTGATGGAGTCCTTGCCGCCCTCGGACTCGTACTTGAAGAGCACGAAGCCGTCGGGCTCGCCGGTCGCGTCGAGGTGGAGGGCCGCCTTGAGGCGGGTGTCCGGGCCACTGGTGTTGTAGTCGAACGTGCCGCTGTGGATGTCCTCGTAGACGGCCGGCCACTGCACCGCGCCCCGGGTCGTGGCCCGGAAGCGATCGTGGATGGCGCTCACCACGGGCCACGCGGCGGGCGGGTCGACGAGCTCCACGCGGCCACTGTCGGTGAAGTCGCGCAGGGCGAACCGGCGTCCCCCCGCGACCTCCACCGTCCTGCGCAGGGTGGCCACGCCGAAGCCCCAGCGCCCGTAGATGGTCGCGTCGGCGGCCGTGAGGCCGGCCAGGGCCAGTCCGGCCCGCTTCGCGTCGGCGAGGTCGTCCTCGATCAGGCGTCGGAGCAGGCCGCGTCGCAGGTGGGCGGGGCTGGTCGTGACGTCGGTGACGAGGCGCGTCGGCACCTGGGCCAGCCCGACGTTGACCTCCTTGTCGAAGCTCGAGTACGTCGCCACCGGGCGACCGGTGCCGACCCCGGGGTCGCGCAGCCACGCCCCCGTGCAGACGAGGCCGTCCTCGCGGGAGCGCCGCAGCCACCGCTCGTGGAACTGCTCGTCGGGAACGGGCGCGCGGAAGCCGTCGCGCATCGCGCGCACCCAGTCCTGGCGCATCGCCACGGCCTTCTCGGAGTCGTCGTGCAGGTCCAGGCGCCGGAAGTCGTAGTCCACCGTCGTCACGGTAGTCCCGAGCACCCGCGGTGTCGTCCGACTTTGACCCGGGGCCCGCCTACGCTGGCGCCATGGCCAAGTCGACGCCCGTCTCCGAGTCATCCGCCCACCTCGACCTCGCGACCGGACTGCCGGTGGTCACGGAGTCGACGACCTCGCGGGTGCTGGTCACCAACGACGTGCTGCGCGTCGTGCAGTTCACCTTCGACGCGGGGGAGCTGCTCACCGAGCACACCTCCCCGCGCGCGGTGGTCGTGCAGCTGGTGAGTGGGCGGATGCGGTTCACCGTCGACGGGGCCGAGCACCCGATGTCCGAGGGCGACGTCGTCTACCTCGCGCCCGGCGCCGTCCACGCGCTCGTCGCCGAGACGGCCTGCCGCATGACCCTGGTCATGGTCGACATGGACTTCCCGGGCTGAGCCCTCACCCCAGCACGAGCAGCGGGACGGCGACGAGCACCGACCAGACGAGCTCGGCCTTGCCGGTCGACTCCAGCACCGGGATGAGGCCCGGTCCGGTCGCCCCGGACATGACGGTGCGCACGGCCGGGCCGGCGACGACCAGGAAGCCCAGTCCCAGCAGCGCCCACCAGGTGGTGGCGACGGCGACCGCGACGACGGCGGCCGCGGCGGCCAGCACGAGCAGGGCGAAGAAGGCCCGGGTCCGGGACTCGCCCAGCCGCACCGCCAGCGTGTGCTTGCCGGCGAGGGTGTCGGTGGGGATGTCGCGCAGGTTGTTGGCGACCAGGATCGCGCACGCCAGCGCCCCGATGCCGACCGCGGCGTAGAGCGCAGCCCACTCCCACGTGAGGGTCTGGACGTAGGTCGTGCCGATGACCGCCACGAGCCCGAAGAACACGAACACCATGACCTCGCCGAGGCCGAGGTAGCCGTACGGCTTCGACCCACCGGTGTAGAACCACGCCGCCACGACGCTGACCGCGCCGACCGCCACGAGCCACCAGGCCGTCGCGGCGGCGAGCACCAGGCCCGCGACCGCGGCGACCCCGAACGCGGCGAAGGCGGCGTACTTCACCGACCGCGGCGTCGCGGCCCCCGAGCCGACGAGGCGCATCGGGCCGACGCGGTCCTCGTCGGTGCCGCGGATGCCGTCGGAGTAGTCGTTGGCGTAGTTGACGCCCACCTGCAGGGCTACGCTCACCAGCAGCGCCAGGGCGGCCTTCCACGACACGGCGGAGTCGACGTACGCCGCCACTCCCGTGCCGGCGAGCACGGGGGCGAGGGCCGCGGGGAGCGTGCGGGGTCGGGCTCCGGCGAGCCACTGAGCAGGGGTTGCCACCGCGGAAGTCTCTCAGGACGAGAGCGGGCTGACCCCGCCGGGCTCGGCCGGCTGCTCGACCGTGGGCGGTCCGACCGGGGCGGGCTCGTCGTCCCCGCCCGCCCGGGCGTCGGCCAGCACGTCGGCCGGCACGTGGGTCTCCAGCCAGCGCCGGGCCAGGTGGGTCGTGGGGTGCAGGGCCAGGGCCGCCACGGTGATGATGCCCGCGATGACCAGCCAGCCGGTCGCCCCCCAGTTCATGGCGAGGAACGTGAAGGCGGCCGGCGCCCAGACGCGTCCCAGCGTGCCGCTGAGCTCGGCAGCGCCCTGGTACTCGCCGCGGCGGCGCGGGTCCATCAGCTCCGCCTCGAAGGTCCAGCTGGCGGCCGAGAGGTAGAGCTCCGCGCCGGTCAGGGTGATGTGGCCGAGGAAGAACAGCACGATCGTCACCATGCCCACCGTCTCGTGGGTGCTCAGCGTGATGACGCTGGAGACGATGAAGAAGACCGTGGAGATGCGGATCGCCCGCAGGGCGGTCGCGTTGTCCTTGATCCCGCGCGCGGCTGCCATGGGCAGGAAGATGCACATCACGGTGTTGGTGCCGAACAGGAATGCGAGCACCACCCACGGGGCGTCGGTCTTCTCGACCAGCCACAGCGGGATCACCAGGTTGAGGATCACCTGGTTGGTCCACAGCGTGCCGAGGAAGAACGTCCCGAGCATCCAGCCGGGGTTCTTCAGCGGCCCCGGGCCGGGGACCCTGACCTTGCGCTCCTCGGTGGTCTTGAGGTCGTGGGGGGCCTTGGGCAGGCGGGTGATGAAGAACGCGTTGACCATGAACGCGACGGCCGTGAACAGCGGCAGCAGCTGCATCACCGTCAGGGACTCGAAGGCCAGCGCGATGCCGCCCATGAGCGAGCCGAGGGTGAACCCGACGTTGAGGGCGGAGTACATGTACGCACGTGACTTCACCCGCTCGCCGGGCGGCAGCACGTCGATCGTGTACGCCCCGTGGGCGGCCCCGCCGAGCGAGCCGATGGCGTCCATGACGATCGCCATGGCGACGTAGCCCGCGAAGCTGTCGATGAAGGGCCACACCGTGAACATCGCGCCCTGGCCCGCCGCGCTGATCGCCCACGCCCGCTTGGGGCCGATGCGGTCGGCGATCTTCCCGGCCGGGTACGCGGCGATGAACGCGGCGATGCCGGCGAAGGTGAGGCCCAGGCCCACCTGGGCCGCGCTCAGGCCGACGACCTGGGTGAAGAACACGGCCGATCCGGCCATGAAGGTGCCCTCGCCGACGGCGAAGAGCAGCGACTGCAGCGCGAGGCGACCGGCAAGGGGCGAGGGTGGGCGCACCTGGCGCGCGAGTACGGCGAACATCGTCGGGAATTCTCCCCCCGACATGGCCGATCTGTCGCATTGATTTCGCCACGACTAGCGTTCTCCCGGTGAGCTTCCTGCGCCCAGCCGACGACCCGACGGTCGCGGTGGCCCAGCTGCGCGCCTGGCTCGGGGCCGAGGGGCCCGGCCGGTTGCTGATCGAGACGTCCGGGTCGACCGGCCGTCCCAAGCGCGTGGTCCTCTCCCGGGAGGCCGTGCTCGCGAGCGTCCGGGCCTCGGCCGCCAGGCTCGGGGCGAGCGGGCCGTGGCTTCTGGCGCTGCCGTCGTCGTACGTCGCCGGGGTCCAGGTGATCGTCCGCTCCCTCGTCTCGGGGCACGAGCTCGTCGAGGTGGAGGGCCTGGACCTGCCCGCCGCGCTGGCGGGCGTGCCCGAGGGGGGACCGCCGCTGTTCACCTCGCTGGTGCCCACCCAGCTCCACCGCCTGCTCGGCGACCCGGCCCAGGTCGCGGCGCTGCGCCGGATGCACACCGTCCTCCTCGGTGGGGGGCCGGTGGGCGACCTGCGCCAGCGCGCCGCGGAGCAGGGGATTCGCGTGGTCACGACGTACGGCGCGTCCGAGACGGCCGGGGGCTGCGTCTACGACGGGCTCCCGCTCGACGGGGTCGCGGTCAAGCTCGACGCCTCGGGCCGGATCCTGCTCGGCGGCCCCACGGTCTTCGACGGCTACGACGGTGACCCCGACCTCACGGCGAGCACGCTCGTCGACGGCTGGTACGTCACCAACGACGCCGGCCGCCTCGACGAGGACGGGCTGCTGCAGGTGCTGGGCCGCCTCGACGACGTCGTGGTCAGCGGGGGAGTCAACGTGCCGCTGCCGGCGGTCGCCGCGCGGCTGCGCGAGCACGCCGGAGTCGACCAGGTCGAGGTGCTCGGTGTTGCCGACAAGGAGTGGGGGCAGCGGGTGGTGGCCTTCGTGGTCCCCGGTCCGGAGGCCCCCTCCGCGCACGATCTGCGCGACTGGGTCGCGGCCGTCCACCCGCGGTCGTGGGCGCCGCGCCAGGTCGTGGTGCTCGACGCGCTGCCGCTGCTGCCCAACGGCAAGGTCGACAGGGCGGCTCTGGGAGGGTTGGCGTGATGCACGTCTTCTCGATCCCCCTGCGCACCCGCTTCCGCGGCATCACCGTCCGCGAGGGCGTCCTCATCCGCGGCGACGCGGGCTGGGGGGAGTGGTCGCCCTTCCTGGAGTACGACGACGACACCGCGCGACCGTGGCTGGCCTGTGCCGAGGAGGCCGCGGCGGGGGACTGGCCCGAGCCGGTGAGGGACGCCGTACCCGTCAACGTCACCGTGCCCGCCTGCGACCCCGAGCGTGCCCACGCGATCGTGACCGCCGGCGGCTGCCGCACGGCCAAGGTCAAGGTCGCCGAGCGCGGCCAGGTCCTGGCCGAGGACGTCGCGCGGTTGGAGGCGGTGCGCGATGCGATCGGGCCCGACGGACTGGTGCGCATCGACGCCAACGGCGCCTGGGACGTCGACGAGGCGGTCGCCGCGATCGCGCTGCTCGACCGGGCGGCGGGAGGCCTGGAGTACGTCGAGCAGCCGACGATGGACGTCGAGGACCTCGCGCGCGTGCGGCGGCGCGTGGACGTGCCGATCGCGGCCGACGAGTCGATCCGGCGTGCCGCGGACCCCTACCGGGTGCGTGACCTCGAGGCCGCCGACATCGCGGTGCTCAAGGTCCAGCCCATCGGGGGCGTGCGCGCCTGCCTGCGGATCGCCGAGGACATCGGGCTGCCGGTGGTGGTGTCCGGCGCGGTGGAGTCGAGCGTCGGCATCGCCGCCGGCGTCGCCCTCGCGGCCGCGCTGCCCGACCTGCCGCACGCCTGTGGCCTGGCCACCGTCCAGCTGCTCGCCGACGACGTGGCCCTCGAGCCGCTGCTGCCGGTCGACGGCATGCTCCCCGTACGCCGTCCCGAGGTCGACGAGGCCGCCCTCGCCCGGCTGGCCGCGGCGCCCGACCGCGTCGCGCACTGGGAACGCCGCCTGGCCAGCGTGGCCCGCGGCGTAGGACAGGATGGGCGCTCGTGAACGAGTCCACCCGCCTGGCCCGCGACGTCGTCCTC
>JAJPEO010000159.1 GCA_021166815.1 Nocardioides sp. | reverse complement strand
GCAGGTGCACCAGCTCGTCACGCGCGCTGCTGCGTTCCTGGTCGTCGCCGTCGTGGTCCAGCAGCACGTCGAACAGCTCGGCGCTGCGGCCGCGGATCGCCTCGAGACGGTCGATCAGCTCGGCGTTGTCGTCGACCTCGCCCGCCGCGATCCGCCCGGCGGCAGCCGTGGGCGACGCATTTCCCCCTGTGTCCGTGCTCATGTCAGAGCTCGACGCCCGTCGCGCCTGCCGTCACGTCGGAGGAGATGGTGAAGCGCACGGCGAAGCGCCCCGGTGACGACTCGGCCCGCACGTCGTCGGCCATGGTGTCGAGCACCTGCCAGGCGAAGCCGTCGGGGTCGACCTCCGGCTGCCCGGCGGCTCCCGTCGAGAGCTCGACCTGCATCGCACCGGTGTGCAGGTGGAAGGCGCACACGAGGTCGGCCCCGTCGTCGGCCTCGGCGATCGTGAGGGCGATCGCCTCGCCGATGGCGATGCGGAGGTCCTCGATGTCGTCGATGGTGAAGTCGAGTCGCGCCGCGAGCCCGGCGGCGGTGGTGCGCACGACGGCGGCGTACGCCCCGGCAGCGGGGACCCTCAACTCGACGTCGGCTCGCGGCTCTGCAGGCATGGGCGGCAGCCTAGCCGTGGGGGCACGGTCCCGAGACGACGACGCCGCCCCCGGGCAGACCGGGGGCGGCGTGGTCGAGATGCGGCGTCAGCCGCGGCGGGTCACTTCTTGGTCTCCCAGAAGATCTCCGCGATCTCGTCGATCTTGGCGAGGAGCTCGTCGGCCTTGGCGGCGTCGAGCTCGCCCTTGGTGCCGCCCGCGCCGGCCAGCTTGGTGGCCTCGTTGAACAGCGTGTGGAGCTGGGGGTACTTCTCGAAGTGCGGCGCCTTGAAGTAGTCGGTCCACAGGACCCACAGGTGGTGCTTGACCAGCTCGGAGCGCTGCTCCTTGATGAGGACCGCGCGGGTGCGGAAGTCGGGGTCGTCGTTGTCGGCGACCTTGGCGATGATCGCCTTGATCGACTCGGCCTCGATGCGGGCCTGGGCGGGGTCGTAGACACCGCAGGGGAGGTCGCAGTGGGCCGAGACCTCGACGGTCGGCGCGAAGAAGGCGGACAGGAAGCTGGGGCGAAGCATCATGAACCTCTCGATCGGGGGAACGTGCGTCTGCTGCGACACTACTCGTCATGGGCGGAGGGCGGGAGGCTGGGCGGTGGGGGATCGCCGTCGTCCGCGGACGATCGATGCTGCCGACCCTTCGAGAGGGTGAGCGCCTGCTGGTCCGGTACGCCGCCCGACCGCGGCCCGGTGCCCTCGTGGTGGCGCGCCTGGCCGACGGCACGCTGGGTGTGAAGCGCGCGGTCGAGCCTCGCCCCACCGTCTCCGGGGAGCCCGGGTGGTGGCTGTTGAGCGACAACCCCGCGGAGGGCGTGGACTCGCGGCACCGTGGGCCCGTGCCCGCGGCGGACGTGGTCGCGGTCGTGCGGTTCCGGATCTGGCCGCGACCGGGGTGGTGGTGATCACGTGCGGGGAGTGACCCCGTGTGTGGTTGACCGACTGATGCCTGTGGGACACTGCTGGCCATGCACAAACCCACCGGGACGTCCTCTCATCCGCACCACGGCGACCCGGTGTTCGACCTCCACGTAGGCGGCAAGATGGAGACCGTCTCGACGGTCGCCCTGACCGGCCCCGAAGAGCTCTCCCTGGCCTACACGCCCGGCGTCGCGCGCGTGTGCGAGGCGATCGCCGCGGACCCGTCCATGACGCAGCACTACACGTGGGTCCCCAACACCGTCGCCGTGGTCACCGACGGCACCGCCGTCCTCGGCCTGGGCGACATCGGCCCCGCCGCGGCGATGCCCGTGATGGAGGGCAAGGCCGTGCTCTTCAAGCAGTTCGGCGGCGTGGACGCGGTGCCCATCTGCCTCGACACCACCGATGTCGACGAGATCATCGAGACCGTCGTGCGCCTGGCCCCGAGCTTCGGTGGCATCAACCTCGAGGACATCTCGGCCCCCCGCTGCTTCGAGATCGAGGACCGGCTCAAGGAGCGCCTCGACATCCCGGTCTTCCACGACGACCAGCACGGCACCGCCGTCGTGGCCCTGGCCGCGCTCAAGAACGCCCTCAAGCTCACCGGCCGCTCACCCGGCCAGACCCGCGTCGTCGTCTCCGGCGCCGGCGCCGCCGGCGTCGCCGTGGCCCGCATCCTGCTGCAGGCCGGCATCCCCGACATCGCGGTCATCGACCGTCAGGGCGTCCTCAACTCCGAGCGCCGTGACCTCACCGACGTCAAGCGTGCGTTGGCGCGCGACACCGCCGACAACTTCGGTCGCCGCGGCTCCCTGGCCGACGCGATGGACGGCGCCGACGTCTACATCGGTGTCTCCGGCGGCTCGGTGCCCGAGGAGATCGTCGCGTCGATGGCCGACGACGCCATCATCTTCGGCCTGGCCAACCCCACGCCCGAGGTGCACCCCGACCTGGCCGGCAAGTACGCCCGCGTGGTGGCGACCGGCCGCTCCGACTTCCCCAACCAGATCAACAACGTGCTGGCGTTCCCCGGCATCTTCCGAGGTGCCTTCGACGTGCACGCGACGGCGATCACCGAGGGGATGAAGGTCGCCGCTGCCGAGGCCCTGGCCGACCTCGTGGGCGACGACCTGCGCGAGGACCTCGTGATCCCCTCGCCGTTCGACCCGCGCGTCCCCGGAGCCGTGCGCTCCGCCGTGGCCGCCGCGGCCCGTCGGGACGGTGTCGCGCGCCGCTGAGTCCGCGTACGTCAGGCGAACCGGCACCGATGAGTCCGGCTCCCGATGACGCATGACGCGAGGTCTCGGGCGACTCGATAGCGTGGGACCCATGTTCGCCGTCTACGCCGAGTCCTTCGACAAGTCCGAGCCTCTCAACGGCCTGGTGGTGGGGGAGCGCCCCGACCCGGTCGCGCCCGACGACTGGGCGACCGTCACGGTCAAGGCAGCCAGCCTCAACCATCACGACCTGTGGTCGCTGCGCGGTGTGGGCCTGCGCGAGGAGGGCCTCCCGATGATCCTGGGCTGCGACGCGGCCGGGCTCGACGAGGACGGCAACGAGGTCGTCGTCCACGCTGTGGTGAGCGACCCGGCCTGGACGGGCGACGAGACGTTCGACCCGCGGCGCTCGCTGCTCTCGGAGAAGCACCAGGGCACGTTTGCCGACAAGGTGGTCGTGCCGCGGCGCAACCTGGTCCCCAAGCCCCCGTCGATGTCCTTCGAGGAGGCCGCCACGCTGCCCACCGCGTGGCTCACCGCGTACCGCATGCTCTTCACCCAGGGCAGCCTCAAGCCCGGGGAGACCGTGCTCGTGCAGGGGGCCGGTGGTGGTGTGGCCACCGCGCTGATCACCCTCGGACGGGCCGCCGGCCTGCGGGTGCTCGCCACCAGCCGCGACGAGGCCAAGCGGGCCCGCGCGCTGGAGATCGGCGCCCACGAGGTCTACGAGTCCGGGGCGCGGCTGCCGGTCAAGGTCGACGCCGTGATGGAGACCGTCGGCAAGGCCACCTGGAGCCACTCCATCCGCTCGCTGCGTCCCGGTGGCCGCATCGTGATCAGCGGCACCACCAGCGGACCGGACCTCGACGACGCCGAGCTCACCCGCATCTTCTTCCTCCAGCTGTCGGTGATCGGCTCGACGATGGGCACGCGCGACGAGCTCGACGCGCTGGTGCGCTTCCTCGACGCCACCGGCACGCGCCCGTTGATCGACCACACCCTGCCCATGGAGCAAGCACGCGAGGGCTTCGCCGCGATGGCCCAGGGAGACGTCTTCGGCAAGATCGTCTTCACCCGATGACCCGGCACCTCCTCACGGGAGCCGGCTCCGGCATCGGTGCCGCGCTCGCGCGGATGCTGGCCGACCGGGGCGACGACCTGGTCCTCCTGGCGCGCTCGGCGGCGCGCGCGGAGTCGCTGCAGTCGCAGTTCCCCTCCGCCCGGGTGCTCGTCGGCGACCTCGCGGACCCCGGCACCCTCAACGGGCTCGGGCGCGAGGTCGACGACAGCCTCGACTCCCTCGTCCACGTCGCAGGGGTCGTGCACCTCGGCGAGGTGGCGCGCATGCGGCTGCACGACTTCGAGGAGCAGGTCGCGGTCAACCTGATCAGCCCGACGGTGCTCACGCGCGAGTTCCTGCCCCACGTGAGGCAGGCGCGCGGCACCGTGCTCTTCGTCAACTCCACCGCGGGCCTGTCGGCGAGTGCGTCGTGGAGCGCCTACGCCGCTTCGAAGTTCGGCCTGCGTGCCGTGGCGGAGTCGTTGCGCGCAGAGGAGGCCCAGCACGGCGTCCGCGTCACGACGCTGTTCCCCAGCCGCACGGCGACGCCGATGCAGGCCTCGGTGCACGAGCAGGAGGGCGTGCCGTACGACCCGTCGGCGTGGATGTCGGCCGAGTCCGTCGCGGCCACGCTCCTCCACGTGCTCGACCTGCCGGGCGACGCCGTGATCCCCGACGTGACGATGCGCTCGAGCGGTCGCTCGAGGCCGACGGCCTAGTCGTCGGCTCCCGGTCGATCGAGGACGAAGATCCGCACCTCGCGGTTGCTGATCCGCTCGAGGTACTTGAGGTACCCCGCATAGACCTCGGCGGCGGAGGCCAGCACCCGGGCCCGCTCGGCGTCGTCGGTGCGGCGCGCCACGACGTCGAGGGACGTGCCGCGGTAGGCCACGGTCGCCCGCGGGTCCGCCTCGAGGTTGAGCACCCACGCCGGGGTCCGCGGCTGCCCGAAGTTGGTGCCGAGCAGGGCGAGGGTGTCACCGATGGGGATCGAGATCAGGTGGGTCGTGCGCCGCTGGCCGGACCTGCGACCGGTCGTGGTGAGGTCGAGGACGGGCAGGCCCGCGAGCATCCCCGGTGCGCTGCGCTGGCCCCTGGACAGCCGCGAGACCACGTCGTCGAGGTGGCGCAGGCTCTTGGAGAAGACCCACGACCCGGCACGCGTGCCGGCCATCGACTGGATCGCCCGCTGGGCGGGGTTCGGCGGGCGGTGCTGGTAGCCGAGGTCGGCGGCGATTCCCATGGCCGGCAGGTTAACGCGCGTTCACCGAGACGGGAAGGACGGACACGGACGCTCAGTCGAACGACATCCGGAAGCCGCGCATCCGGGCGGAGAACAGCGGCCGGGCACCTGCGAGCCAGCCCAGTGGCCCGTCCGGGGCGAACGACCACGACGCCAGGCACGGAAGGGTCCGCGCCGAGCCCGTGAGGGCGGCTGTGCGGTCAGGGCCACCGTCGATGCCGGGCTGCCAGGTCGAGCCCGAGAACGGCAGGCGTACGGCGAGTCCGGACACGTCACGGAAGTGCGCGGAGACGATCGGCTGCTCCCCGAGCGCCGCGGCCCACGAGGCGCTCGTGGCAGGTCCCGTCGTCCTCGACTCGAACTCGAAGTCGCAGAGCTCCTTGGGGATGGCCCACAGCTCGCGACCGCCTGCGACCGAGGCCGCGGAGTCCACCCAGATCTGCGAGATGGTGACGCCTTTCACCGGCTCCTTCACGGCTCGCGCCACGAGCAGCTCGGAGTAGGTGAGGGGAGAAGGCTCCTCGTAGCGGACCAGGCCCACGCCGTACGTCGTCCCCCTCGCGCGGAACAGCGACAGCCACAGCTGGCCGTGCATGTGCCACGGCGGGGAGGGGTACATCAGTCCTCCGGGTCGTCGAGCCGGGCCAGCCAGGTGGCCAGCCGGTCGACGGCGTCCTCGAACTCAGGGTGGGTGTCCACGAACGCCTGGAGGTTGTCGGCCAGCCACGCCAGGGTGACCTCCTCGTCACCCCGGCGCTTCTCCAGCTCCTCGATGCCTCGGTCGGTGAAGTACACGTCGGACCCCCGCTCAGTAGTCGAGCGGCCCGGCCGGCGCCTCGAACGCGGCGTCGAGCAACGCCTTCTGCTCCTCGACGTGGCGCTTGTGGGTGCCGACCGAGGGGGACGCCGATGCCGGGCGCGTCACCGGCTCGACGGTGATCGGGAGGCCCGGCCACACGTTGAGCTGGTAGTGGGGCCACGGGCCCATGTTGCGGGGCTCGTCCTGGACCCAGCGGACCGCCTTGAGGTTGGGGTACTTCGCGACCTCGGCGGCGATCTGCTCCGTCGGCTGGGGGTAGAGGCGCTCGACGCGGCCGATGGCGAACTTCTCGCCGTCCTCGCGCTTCTTGCGCTCCACCATCAGGTCCCACGTCACGCGGCCCGAGCACAGCAGCAGCGTCTCGACCTTCGCCGGGTCGGCGCTGTCGTCGCCGATGAACGGACGGAAGGCCGTCTCGCCGGTGAAGTCCTCCGGCTGGGACGCCGCCTCCTTGCGCTTGAGCATCGACTTGGGCGTGAACACGATCAGCGGCCGGTGCTCCTCGCCGAGGGAGTGGCGACGCAGCAGGTGGAAGTACGACGCCGGGGTCGAGGGCTGGGCCACGACCATCGCGTCCTCGGCACACATCGTGAGGAAGCGCTCGATGCGGGCAGAGGAGTGGTCGGGGCCCTGTCCCTCGTAGCCGTGGGGGAGCAGCAGCACCACGCCGGACTGCTGGCGCCACTTGGTCTGCCCGGCGGAGATGAACTCGTCGATGACGGTCTGGGCGCCGTTGACGAAGTCGCCGAACTGCGCCTCCCACAGCACCAGCGCCTCGGGGCGCGCCACGCTGTAGCCGTACTCGAAGCCCAGGGCGGCGTACTCGGAGAGCAGCGAGTCGTAGACGAAGAACTTCGCCTGGTCCTCGGTGAGGCTCGTCAGCGGCGTCCACTCGTCGGCGTTGGTGCGGTCGATGATCGTGGCGAAGCGCTGGACGAACGTGCCGCGCCGCGAGTCCTGGCCGGCCAGGCGGACCGGGCGGCCCTCCATGAGCAGCGAGCCGAACGCCAGGATCTCGCCGGTGCCCCAGTCGATCGGACCGGCGGTGATGGCAGCGGAGCGACGCTCGAGCTGGGGCATCACCTTCGGGTGGACGGTGAAGCCCTCGGGCGGGGTGACGTACGCGTCGGCGATGCGCTTGAGCACCTCCGGGGCGACGGCCGTGGAGTAGTCGCCGGCCGGCTTCTCGGGGTAGTCGGGGACCGTGGTCCAGTCCGTCGGCGCCTCGTTGCTGGCCTCGCGCACCTCGGTGAAGACCCGCTCCAGCTGCTGCTGGTAGTCCTTGAGGACCTGCTCGGCCTCCTCGATGGTGATGTCGCCACGACCGATGAGGGACTCGGTGTAGAGCTTGCGCACCGAGCGCTTCTGCTCGATCAGGTCGTACATCAGCGGCTGGGTGTACGACGGGTCGTCGCCCTCGTTGTGGCCGCGACGGCGGTAGCAGACCAGGTCGATGACGACGTCCTTGTTGAATGTCTGGCGGTAGTCGAAGGCCAGTCGGGCCACCCGGATGCAGGCCTCGGGGTCGTCGCCGTTGACGTGGAAGATCGGCGCCTGCACCATCCGGGCCACGTCGGTGGCGTAGAGCGAGGAACGCGAGGAGCCGGGGGAGGTGGTGAACCCGACCTGGTTGTTGATGACCACGTGCACGGTGCCGCCGGTGCGGTAGCCGCGCAGCTGCGAGAGGTTGAGCGTCTCGGCCACCACGCCCTGGCCGGCGAAGGCGGCGTCACCGTGGACCAGCAGCGGGAGCACGGGGTAGGCGGTGCCCTGGTCGAGGATGTCCTGCTTGGCGCGGGCGATGCCCTCAAGCACCGGGTTGACCGCCTCCAGGTGGGAGGGGTTCGCCGCGACGGAGACCTTGATCTTGTCGCCCGACCCGGCGAGGAACTCGCCCTCGGCGCCGAGGTGGTACTTGACGTCGCCGGAGCCCTGGACCGTGCGCGGGTCGATGTTGCCCTCGAACTCGCGGAAGATCTGGCTGTACTTCTTGCCCACGATGTTGGCCAGCACGTTGAGGCGGCCGCGGTGGGCCATGCCGATCGCGACCTCGTCGAGGCCGGCCTCGGCCGCCGCCTCGCAGACCTCGTCGATCAGCGGGATCGTGGTCTCGCCGCCCTCGAGGCTGAAGCGCTTCTGGCCCACGAACTTGGTCTGCAGGAAGGTCTCGAAGGCCTCGGCCTGGTTGAGCTTGAGCAGGATGCGCAGCTGCTCCTCGCGGGGCGGCTTCACGTGGGGACGCTCGACGCGCTCCTGGATCCAGCGGCGCTGCTCGGGGTCCATGATGTGCATGTACTCGATGCCGGTCGTGCGGCAGTAGGAGTCACGCAGGATGCCCAGGATGTTGCGCAGCCGCATGAAGGACTTGTCGCCGCCGAAGGTGCCGACCGGGAACTCGCGGTCGAGGTCCCACAGTGTGAGCCCGTGCGACTCGATCGCCAGGTCGGGGTGGCTGCGCTGGCGGTACTCCAGCGGGTCGGTGTCGGCCATCATGTGGCCGCGCACGCGGTAGGCGTGGATGAGCTCGAGCACCCGGGCCTGCTTGACGATGTCCTCGTCGTGGGTGACCTGGATGTCGCGCGACCAGCGGATGGGCTCGTACGGGATCCGCAGCGAGCGGAAGATCTCGTCGTAGAAGCCGTCCTCGCCCAGGAGCAGGCCGTGCACGCGCTTGAGGAACTCACCCGACTGCGCGCCCTGGATGACACGGTGGTCGTAGGTCGAGGTCAACGTCATCGCCTTGCTGATGGCGTTGCGGGTGATGTGCTCCTCCGAGGCGCCCTGCCACTCGGCGGGGTACTCCATCGCGCCGACACCGATGATGGCGCCCTGGCCCTTCATCAGGCGGGGGACGGAGTGGACCGTGCCGATGCCGCCCGGGTTGGTCAGGGACATGGTC
>JAJPEO010000134.1 GCA_021166815.1 Nocardioides sp. | reverse complement strand
CTCCTCCGCGACCCACATCGCCCGGCCGCCGAGGTCGGCGACGAGCTGCTCGGTGAGGGCGCGCTCCGCCGGGGCGGCGGTCACGCCGAAGACGCAGCCGGCCAGGCGCGGCAGGTCGACCTCGGTGCCGGTGAAGGTCATCGCCGGGTGCAGCGCGATGGTGCGCGCTCCGACGGCCCGGGCGGGCTCCAGCACGGCGAGGCCGTGGCGGCCGCTGGTGTGGACGACGTACTGGCCCTCGTGGATCGCGCCGCTCGCGCTGAGCATCGACACCACGTTGGCGAGCATGTCGTCGGGCACGGTGAGCAGCAGCAGCTCGCTGCGGCGCGCCACCTCGCTGGGCTTGTCCACCGGGACCCCGGGGAGCAGCTCCGCGATGCGGCCGCGCGAGGCATCGGACTCTCCTGCGGCAGCGACGACGTCGTGGCCTGCGGCACGCAGGGCGGCGGCCAGGACGGCGCCGACGCGACCCGCGCCGACCACGCCCACCGTGAGGCGAACAGTCATGGTGACCCTTTTCGTTTCAGTCCCACCGGGTGGGTACCGATCTACTCCGATCAACATCGAGCGTACGCCGGGCGATTCCGCGCTGGGAACGGCCTGGGGGCGTGACTCACACCACCGTTTTCGCTACCTGTCGGTAACTTTTCGCTCAGGAATCGCGAAGCCGGGCGTGGTCCGGGTCGTCGACCACGAACGGCCGGGGCGCCCGCGGCAGCCAGGTCCGGGTCACGTGGTCCACCACGTGCACGCCCTCGGGCGCGGTGATCTCGACGACGCCGTGCGGCACCTCGCCGGCGCGCAGTGCGTGGAAGACCGTCCACTCGCGCCGCTTGCGCCGGTTGCGCAGCGACGTCGCGAAGGACTCCGGGGCGGTCCAGTGGGCGAACTCGTCGCCGTCGAGCCACTTGAGCTCCACGCACAGCCCGGCGGGCAGCTCGACCTCGGGGTAGTGCTCGGGGGTCGTGCGGATCTCCCACTCCGGCGCCTTGGCGTAGACGAAGTCGGGACCCATCGGGAAGCCCCACTCCTCCACGTTGCGCAGCCCCAGGTCTAGGAAGGCTTGCCCGGGCGAGGCGACGTACAGGCCGTGGCGCGGGACCCGGACGACGGCGTCGGCGGCGCCGACCTGCCAGGACAGGTCGGCCAGAGAGGCCTCGCCCTCGGTGCTCAGCACCATGTCGCCGTCCCACTTCCAGCTGTAGCGGGTGCGGACGTGGGAGAAGCACCAGTTGTAGAAGTACGCCAGCGAGTGCACCGACCGCTCGTTGACCGCGAGGTGCTCGGCGCCCGCCCGCGCGACGGCGAAGGGGTAGTCCCTGACGGTCAGCCGGTCGGCGAGGCCGTGCTCGGCGGCGACGCGACGCGCCTCGTCGGCGGTGCCGTCGTCGGAGCCGTTGTCGACCACCAGGACGTGGTCGCAGGCGCGCAGCAGCGGCGGCAGCACGAAGCGCAGGCCGGGCTGCTCGTTCTTGACGCGCAGGACGGCGGTGGCGCCTCGCGGCAGCGGACCTTCCTGCCACGGCCAGGTGATGTCGAAGTCGGTGTGGCCCTCGAGGTTGCTCAGGCCCGCGCCCGAGCCGACCGGGACGCTCACTTCCCGTCGCCCCCGGGGTGGCCCTCTCCTGCGGGGCGCTCGCGGCCCAGTGCCTTGCGCATCCCGCGACGCACCGACGGCGGGATCGCGGCGCGCACGTCGTGGGGCACCCGGTCGACCAGCGACCGGGCCTCGCGGGCTGCGTCGCGCTCGGCGTTGCGCCGCCCCTCCAGGCGGGCGTGCAGCGCGGTGGAGCGACTGATCGCCTCGGCCTCCTCGTAGAGGTCGACGTACGCGGCCCTCAGCTGGTCGAACGTCTCGTGGGCCGCCGGCGTGTCCCCGCCGTCGTCGGCAAGCTTGTCGAGCTCCTCCCACGTGGCGGCCGTGAGCTCGTGGAGACGCTTGGGCAGGCCGAGGTCGGCGAGCGACTGGTTGACCCGGCGCAGCGTGGGGTCGATGAACCGGTGGACGTCGCGGATGCGCTCGCTGTCCATGTTGACCAGCGTCTGCAGGTCGAGCGCCTCGCCGACCCGCATGGTGGTCTGCACCCAGTCGGTGAGCAGGTCCTCGTAGCGCACGAACACCCGAGCGCCGTCCTGGCCGGTGCCGCGCGTGGCGCGCTCGGTGTGGAGCAGCATGTTGACCCAGCCCGCGGCCAGGTGGGCCGAGCCGAGCTTGTTGGCGTAGTACTTCTGCTTGGACCCCACGACCTCGGCCGGAGGGCGCAGCATGGTCGCGAACACGGGGCGGGCGCCGGTGCGGATCGCGGCGACGCGCCACAGGCCCAGGAACCAGCTCAGCCGCGGGTCCTTGATGACGAGCTCGGGGTGGACGTCGAAGTGGGGCTCCAGCCACTGGGTGACCCGGTGGCGCGCGGGCTCGCGGCTGCAGACGCGACCTGTGTCGAACCATGCCGAGGGTCGGCTGTCGCTGACCTGGACCAGCGTCTCGGCCAGCCACTCGTCGTGGACGTCGACGACCCACTGCGGCTCGCTGAAGCCGCGCGGGTTGGAGTCGTCGGCCGGGACCTCGGGCAGCGGCACGTGCATGCCCAGGCGCGAGACGATGCCCGCGAGGGTGCTGGTGCCGCTGCGCCCGGCACCGGCGACGAACAGGACCTGGCGCGGGAGTCCCTCGGGGTCCAGCTCATCGATCGCGCGTGCACTCACGAGCGCCGAGCCTACCGGCGTTAGAGTCCCGAGCCTTGAAGTGGCGGCGGCGGCGCGGTCCCCTGGTCGGGGTGGTGGTGCCGGCGTACGGCGTCGAGCAGTGGCTCGACGCGTGCCTCACCTCCCTGGTCGAGCAGCGTCACCGGCACTGGGAGGCCGTCGTCGTCGACGACGGGTCGCCCGACCGCTCGGGCGAGATCGCCGAGGAGTGGGCCCGGCGCGACTCCCGCATCCGAGTGGTCCACACGCCCAACGGCGGCCTCGGCGCCGCCCGCAACGTCGGGGTCGCGCACGTGCGCGGCGACTACCTCGCCTTCCTCGACAGCGACGACGTGCTGCCGCCCGAGGCGTACTCCGTCCTCGTCGACGCCCTGGAGGCATCGGGCTCGGACTTCGCGACCGCGTCCGTGCTCACCTGGCCGTGGACCGACGACGACCACCACGGCCCGCTCGACGAGCCGCCCTGGATGCGGCGCCTGCACCGCCCCCCGCTGCGCGGGGCACGGGTGGAGGACCGGCCCGAGATCCTCGGCGACGTCTTCGCCTGGAACAAGATGTTCCGCCGCTCGTGGTGGGACGCCGCGGGCCTCGCGTGGCCGGAGGGCATCCGCTACGAGGACCAGCCGACCACCACCCGCGCCTACCTCTCGGGCCGCTTCGACGTGCTCCCCGAGGCCGTCTACCACTGGCGCATCCGCTCGGGCTCGATCACCCAGACCCGGGCCGGCCTGGACGACCTGCGCGACCGGTGGGAGACCAAGCAGATGGCCCTGGAAGCCGTACGGGACCACGGGTCGGCCGAGGTCGAGCAGGTCTTCGTGGACCGGGTGATGGCCGGCGACCTGTGGCGCTACTTCCTGCTGGTGCCCGGCTGCGACGACGCGTGGTGGGCACTGCTGCGCTCGGGCATCGCCTCGCTGTGGGGCGAGCGGTCCCTGGTGCACAGCGGCCTGCCGCCCGTGCACCGGCTCGCCGGGTGGCTGGTCGAGCAGGACCGTCGCGACGACGTCGTCGCGCTGATGCGCTGGGT
>JAJPEO010000047.1 GCA_021166815.1 Nocardioides sp. | reverse complement strand
GACGTCATCCTCGGCACCGAGACGCTCGACCGCGAGGGTGACGTCGACGTGATCCACGCCGGTACCGCCCTGTCGATCGGGGCGGCCGGCGACCCCGTCCTGATCACGGCGGGAGGTCGGGTGCTCGCCGTACGCGCTGTCGGCGCCGACATCGCCGACGCGCGCGCCAAGGCCTACGAGGGCATCGCCTCGATCTCGTTCCCCGGTGCGCAGTGGCGACGCGACATCGCCGCCGAGCCCCTCGGCGTCGTCGAGGGTGCGACCGCCCTGGAGTGACGTACGGCCCTGGCGACCTGAGTATCCATGCCCTGTCGCCGCGGCGCCGCGCGGAGGACAGTGGGAGGTGAAGCCCCGGGTCCCCGGGACTCCGAACCGAGGAGTCCGCCATGACCACCGCCCCCGTCGCCCCGGCCGCCGCTGCAGCATCCGACGTCCGCCGTGCCTGGTACTCGATGCTGCTGGCCCCCGTGGCGTTCGTCCTCGCCTTCCTCGTCGGGGAGGGACTGGTCAGCCTGCTGGGCTACGAGCTGGACCCGCGCCCGCCGCTCTGGGCGATCCTGACGGCGTCCACGCCCGCGTTCCTCGTCATGCTCGTCCCGCCTGTGGTGAGCTCCGTGTTCGCCCGCCGAGCCGCCGCCCAGGGCCGTCGTGACGGCTGGGTCCCGGCCGGACTGCTCATCGCGCTCAGCGTGGGGTTCGTGCTGACGAACTTCCTCGCCCTGCTCGTCGACTGACCCGCCCGGTCCGCGCCGGCGGTGCGGGATGGGAGAATCACCCTCTGTGAGCGTTCCCAATGTCCTGGCCACCCGTTACGCCGGCGCCGACCTGGCCGCCATCTGGTCCCCCGAGCACAAGATCGTCGCCGAGCGCCAGCTCTGGATCGCGGTGCTCAAGGCGCAGCGCGACCTGGGCATCGACGTGCCCGACGGTGTCGTCGAGGCGTACGAGGCCGTGGTCCACCAGGTCGACCTCGACTCCATCGCCGCGCGCGAGCGGGTGACCCGCCACGACGTCAAGGCGCGCATCGAGGAGTTCTCGGCCCTGGCCGGGCACGAGCACATCCACAAGGGCATGACCTCGCGCGACCTCACCGAGAACGTCGAGCAGCTCCAGGTGCGCCGGTCGCTGGAGCTGGTGCGCGACCGCGCCGTCGCGGCCCTGGCCCGGCTGGCCCGCCTGGCCGCCGAGCACGAGACCACCGTGATGGCCGGCCGCTCCCACAACGTCGCGGCGCAGGCGACCACGCTGGGCAAGCGGTTCGCGACCGTCGCCGACGAGATGCTGATCGGGGTGCAGCGCGTCGAGGAGCTCATCGCTCGCTACCCCCTGCGCGGCATCAAGGGCCCGATGGGCACCAGCCAGGACATGCTGGACCTGCTCGACGGCGACGCCTCGCGGCTCGACGACCTCGAGCAGCGGGTGGCTGCCCACCTGGGCTTCGAGAAGGTCCTGACCTCGGTCGGCCAGGTCTATCCCCGCTCGCTCGACTTCGACGCCGTCTCGGCGCTGGTCCAGCTCGTCAGCGGGCCGTCCAACCTCGCCACCACGATCCGGCTGATGGCCGGCCACGAGCTGGTGACCGAGGGGTTCAAGGAGGGCCAGGTCGGCTCCTCGGCCATGCCCCACAAGATGAACACCCGCTCATGCGAGCGCGTCAACGGCCTGGGCGTGATCGTGCGCGGCCACCTGTCGATGGTGTCCGAGCTCGCGGGCGACCAGTGGAACGAGGGCGACGTCTCCTGCAGCGTCGTACGCCGCGTCGCCCTGCCCGACGCCTTCTTCGCCACCGACGGCCTCTTCCAGACCTTCCTCACGGTGCTCGACGAGTTCGGTGCCTTCCCCGCGGTGATCCAGCGCGAGCTCGACCGCTACCTGCCGTTCCTCACCACCACCAAGGTGCTCATGGCCGCGGTGCGCAACGGGGTCGGCCGCGAGACCGCGCACGAGGCGATCAAGGAGGCCGCGGTCGGCACCGCGCTCGCCATGCGCGCCGGGCAGGCCGACAACGACGTGTTCGCCAAGCTGGCGGCCGACGAGCGGCTGGGCCTCACCCGCGACCAGATCGACGCGCTCGTGGCCGACCCCATCGAGTTCACCGGCGCGGCGGTCGCGCAGACGCAGGCCGTGGTGCGGGCCGTGGAGGCGCTGGCGGCCCGCCACCCGGAGGCGGCGGCGTACGCACCCGGCGCGATCCTCTGACCGCGCCCGTGACCTGGTCCAGACCGGGTCGCGGCCGACTTGCCACTCCCGGCGTCGCCTCGTCAGGCTGCGCCCGTACCGACCACGACGACGGGGGATGGACCATGAGGCACACCGTGCGGACCACGATGGCTGCGCTGGCGGTGGTGGCTGCGGGCACGCTCCTGGCCGGGTGTGGCGGCGACGCCGGGGAGAGGGCTGCCGAGCGGTCGGTGGAGAAGGCGATCGAGGACGGCGCCGCCGACTCCGGCGAGGACGTCGACGTCGACATCGAGGACGACAAGGTCACCATCGAGGGGGAGGACGGCACGACCACCTGGGGTGGGACCGACCGGCCCGAGAGCCTCCCGGAGGACTTCCCGCTCGCCGAGGGCGAGATCACCTACGCGATGGACTCCCCGGACGGGGCGATGGTGACGATCGAGGTCGACGACGCGGCCCAGGCCTTCGACGACGCGCTCGCCGACCTCGAGGGACAGGGCTGGAAGCGCGTCTCCGTCACCGAGGCCGAGACCGGCAGCATCGCGATGCTGCAGGGCGAGTCGGACACCCAGTCGGTCGTGATCACCTCCGACCCGTCGTCCGACACGCTGTCGTACCTCGTCAGCCTGCGGGAGTGACACGGCCCCGGGTGTGACCGAGGTCGCAACCTTGCACCCGGGGGCAAACTTGCACGGGGGTGCATCACCCGGCACCATGGAGGGATGAAGTCCCTCTCCCTGCGCGAGCAGAAGAAGGCCGACACCC
>JAJPEO010000012.1 GCA_021166815.1 Nocardioides sp. | reverse complement strand
ACGGCGATCTTGTCGTGGACCAGGCGACCGAACGCGATGCGCATCGGCGACTTGCCCGAGATCTCCTTGGCGCGAGCGCTGTTGGGGTCGAGCGCCGCCTCGTCGCTGAGCGAGCCCAAGGTCTCCGGAGTCGGGGTCTCTGTCGACATGCTCTCCCCATGTGGTCGGGTTTCGGAATCGGCCGATCCCGGAGGTCGCCCGGGAACCATGCCGAACGGGACTCTATGTGACGCGGACCTCACGATCGGTCACTGGCGCGTAACGATCTGGACACGACCGCTTGCCCCGGGCCAGGGGAGGAACTCCGGTGAGTCAGCCCTCGGCCGGGACGTCCTGCGCGGGAACAGCGTCCACACCGGCCTCCTTGCGCTGCTCCGGGGTTATCGGCGCGGGCGCGGATGTCAAGGGGTCGTATCCCCCACCGGACTTCGGGAAGGCGATGACGTCGCGGATCGACTCGGTGCCTGCCAGCAGCGCCACGATGCGGTCCATGCCGACGGCGATGCCGCCGTGGGGCGGCGCGCCGAACTTGAACGCCTCGAGCAGGAAGCCGAACTTCTCCTGGGCCTCCTCCTCGGAGATGCCCATGACCGCGAACACGCGCTTCTGGACGTCCTCGCGGTGGATACGGATCGAGCCACCACCGAGCTCGTTGCCGTTGCACACGATGTCGTAGGCGTACGCGAGCGCACTGCCCGGGTCGGTGTCGAAGGTGTCGGCGTACTCCGGCTTGGGGCTGGTGAAGGCGTGGTGCACCGCCGTCCAGGCACCGGCGCCCACCGCCACGTCGCCGCTGGCGACCGCGTCGGAGCTGGGCTCGAAGAGGGGCGCGTCGACGACCCAGGTGAAGGCGAACTGCGAGTCGTCGAGGAGGTCGAGACGGCGTCCGATCTCCAGGCGCGCGGCACCCAGGAGGGCGCGGCTGGACTTGGCGGCACCGGCCGCGAAGAACACGCAGTCCCCCGGAGCGGCACCGACGTGCGCGGCCAGCCCGGCCCGCTCGTCGTCGCTGAGGTTCTTGGCGACGGGACCGCCGAGCTCGCCGTCCTCACCGACCGTGACGTACGCGAGGCCCTTGGCCCCACGCTGCTTGGCCCACTCCTGCCAGGCGTCGAACTGGCGGCGCGGCTGGCTGCCGCCTCCGGGCATCACGACGGCGCCGACGTAGTCGGCCTGGAACACGCGGAACGGCGTGTCCTTGAAGTAGTCGGTGCACTCGACGAGCTCGAGGCCCATGCGCAGGTCCGGCTTGTCGGAGCCGTACTTCGACATCGCCTCGGCGTAGGTCATGCGGGGAATCGGCCTCGGGATCTCCTGGCCGATCTGGGCCCACATCGCGGCGAGCACGTCCTCCATGAGGGCGATGACGTCCTCCTGGTCGACGAAGCTCATCTCGATGTCGAGCTGGGTGAACTCCGGCTGGCGGTCGGCGCGGAAGTCCTCGTCGCGGTAGCAGCGCGCGATCTGGTAGTAGCGCTCCATGCCGCCGACCATCAGCAGCTGCTTGAACAGCTGCGGGCTCTGGGGCAGGGCGTACCAGCTGCCGGGCGCCAGGCGGGCGGGCACCAGGAAGTCGCGGGCCCCCTCGGGCGTCGAGCGCGTCAACGTCGGCGTCTCGACCTCGACGAACCCCTGGGCGTCGAGCACGTCGCGGGCCGCCTTGTTGACCTTGCTCCGCAGGCGCAGGGCGGCGTTGGGGCCCGACCGACGCAGGTCGAGGTAGCGGTGGCGCAGGCGAGCCTCCTCCCCCACGTCCCCGCCCTTGGCCGCGCCCGCGTCGTCGATCGGGAAGGGCAGCGGCGCCGAGGTGTTGAGCACCTCGATCTCGCCGGCCACGACCTCGACCTCACCCGTGGCGAGGTGGGGGTTGACGTTCTCGGCACTGCGGGCGACGACCTCGCCGACCACCTTGAGGCAGAACTCGTTGCGCAGGCTGTGGGCCACCGCCTCGTCGCGCACGACGACCTGCACGATCCCCGACGACTCCCTCAGGTCGAGGAACGCCACGCCACCGTGATCGCGTCGCCGCGCCACCCACCCGGCGAGGGTGACGGTCTGGCCGACGTGCTCGGCGCGCAGGGTGCCGGCGTCATGGGTGCGGATCACTGGTTCTCCTTCAGTTCGGTGCTCGAGGTGGGAGCGGGGCGAGCCTCGGTTTGGCTCAGGGTGCGTGGTGCAGGACCTGCGGCCGCAGGTCCTCGGTGGGTGGGGTCCAGGCCGACGGATCGGCGTCGACCTGCTCCCCGCTGCGGATGTCCTTGACCTGGTGGGCGCCGTCCGCCTGGACGAACCACACGAACGGGATGCCCCGCCGCTCCGCCAGCCGGATCTGCTTGCCGAACTTCGCCGCTGTCGGGGCGACCTCGCAAGCGATTTCGCGGTTCCGCAGGGCGCGGGCCACGTCGGTGCTCGCGCGGCGGTCCTCCTCGGCGTTCACCGCGACGAGGACCGCGCTGGGCACGGCACGGCTGCCCGAGAGCACTCCGTCGGCCATCAGCGGGATGAGCGAGCGCGAGACGCCGAAGGAGACGCCCACGCCCGGGAACGTCGTACGGCCGTCCGAAGCGAGTGCGTCGTAGCGCCCTCCCCCGCCAATCGACTTGAGGCGCTCGTAGCCGGTCATGAAGATCTCCACGACCGTGCCGGTGTCGTAGTCGAGGCCCCTGGCGATGCGCAGGTTGGCCTCGACGCTGACCTGCGGACCGGCCACGGCGCGG
>JAJPEO010000001.1 GCA_021166815.1 Nocardioides sp. | reverse complement strand
GCCGTTCTCCCCGCCGGCGGTGTCGTAGAAGTCCGGGAGCCCCAGGTCGTGGGCGTACTCGTGCGCGAAGACGCCGAGGCCGCCGTTCTCGGGCTCGATGGTGTAGTCGCCGATCCAGAACTTGGACTGGCCGATCTGCTTGCCGCCCAGGAGGTTTCCCGTGGGTCCGGCCGAGCCCTGGGTGGTGTAGTCGGCGTACCAGCGGTGCGACCAGATGGCGTCGTCGCCGAGGGTGCCGCCCCCGGCCTCCTCGCCCTCACCGGCGTGGATGGCCTGGAAGTGGTCGATGTAGCCGTCGGGCTCGTTGAAGTTGCCGTCGCTGTCGTGGTCGTAGCGGTCCCAGACGTCGAACTGCGAGAGGTACGCGTCGATCTGGTCGGTCGTCATGTTCTGCGACGCCTTCTCGTACCAGGCGTTGACGGTGTCGGCGATGAAGGTCCAGTAGCCCTGGGTCTCGTTGGCGTTGTCGCCGTACCAGCTGCCGTTCTTGGGGACCTGGACCCAGTCCTCGGTGGTCACGGTGGGCGTGTACTGCCCGTTGGACTGGTCGACGTAGTAGTTCTTGAAGGACTCGCCGTCCCCGTTGAACATCTCCTCGTAGTGGTCCACGTTGAAGTCGTCGGTCCACTGGGTGGTGTTGTCCTTGGTGCGGTCGGGCTCCGCGATCTCGTTGTGCAGCGGGCCCGTGCCGCGGCCGAAGCGGCCGGAGGACTCCGAGCCGAACTCGGAGAGCACGGTCCACACACGCGCCTCCTTCTTGGCGTCGGGGAACTCGACGGCCGAGCCGTCGGCCAGCGTCACCACGGAGCCGCCGCCGCGCTGCGGGCGCGCGGTCGCCTTGCCGTGGACGAGCAGCTCGACCGCCTTGCGGCGCTGCTGCGCCTGCTTCCTGGCGAGCGGGTTGGGCAGGTTGTCGGCTCGAGAGGCCGAGCTCCTGGGCGCGGTCGACCCGTCGGACGGGACTGCGCCGGCGGCCGGCACGAGAGCCAGGCCCAGCGTGAGCGCAGCCGCGCCGGCGAGGATGCCGCGTGGGGTGTGTGTCACGGTGCTTCCTTCGGAAGTGGGGATAGCCCTGTAGGGCCATGTGGCGCTGGTCACATCAGGCCACCAAGGACGTACTTCACACCCGTGGGGCGCTCCAGGGCAAGCACCCCTGGGTAGGTCGTGTCGTTCCGCGATGCAGACCGCGGGCGTCCCGGGTGGACCCAGGAGGGAACATTGGCCGTGTCGTCCCGGTTGCACCGGGACACCCCCCGCAGCCTCGAAGGAGATCCACCGTGTCGTTCCCCGCGCTCGTCGAGCCGGCAGCCGAGCTCACCCTCGACGAGGTCCGCCGCTACAGCCGCCACCTGATCATCCCCGACGTGGGCATGAGCGGTCAGAAGCGGCTGAAGAACGCCAAGGTGCTGGTCATCGGCGCGGGCGGGCTGGGCTCCCCGGCCCTGCTCTACCTCGCCGCCGCGGGTGTCGGCACGCTGGGGATCGCGGAGTTCGACGAGGTCGACGAGTCCAACCTCCAGCGCCAGGTGATCCACGGCCAGTCCGACATCGGCAAGTCCAAGGCCCTCTCGGCCAAGGAGTCCGTCGCGGAGATCAACCCGCTCGTCAACGTCGTGCTCCACGAGGGCCGCCTCGAGAACGACAACGTCATGGACGTCTTCCGCGGCTACGACCTGATCGTCGACGGCACCGACAACTTCGCCACGCGCTACATGGTCAACGATGCGGCCTACTTCCTCGGCATCCCCTACGTCTGGGGCTCGATCTACCGCTTCGACGGCCAGGCCAGCGTCTTCGCGCCGATGCTCGGCGAGGACCTGCCGTGCTACCGCTGCCTCTACCCCGAGCCGCCCCCGCCGGGCATGGTCCCCAGCTGCGCCGAGGGCGGCGTACTGGGTGTCCTGTGCGCGAGCATCGGCTCGATCCAGGTCAACGAGGCCATCAAGCTGCTGATCGGGGCGGGCGAGCCGATCGCGGGCAAGCTGATGATCTACGACGCCCTCGAGATGGAGTACCGCAAGCTCAAGGTCCGCAAGGACCCCAACTGCGCGCTGTGCGGCTCCAACCCGACCGTCACCGGGCTCATCGACTACGACGCCTTCTGCGGCGCGGTCTCCGACGAGGCCGCCGAGGCGGCCGTCGGCTCGACCATCTCGGTGGTCCAGCTCGAGCAGATGCTCAAGGAGCGCGAGGCCGGCGAGCGCGACTTCGTCCTCATCGACGTCCGTGAGCCCGCCGAGTACGAGATCAACCGCATCCCCGGCTCGGTGCTGATCCCCAAGGGCGAGTTCCTCAACGGCAGCGCGCTCGAGCAGGTCTCCCAGGACAAGCCGGTCGTGCTCCACTGCAAGTCGGGCGTGCGCTCGGCCGAGGTGCTGGCGATCCTCAAGGGCGCGGGCTACTCCGACGCCGTCCACGTCGGCGGCGGTGTGGTGGCGTGGGTGAGCCAGATCGACACGAGCCAGCCCGCCTACTGACCCCCTCGGTGGCGGGGAGCCGCACCGCACGTGAAAAGATGGGCCATGCTCCTCCTCGCGTGTGACTCCTCGCCGCCGACGCCCCCGGGGGGCCGCAGGTCGTGAACCCCGAGGACCTCAACCTCGTCCTTCTCGCGGCCACCGGCATGTTGCTGGTCGCGGTCGCTGCGGTACGCCTTGCCAACCGCGCGGGGCTGCCCACCCTGCTGATCTACCTCGCCCTGGGCCTTGCCGTGGGGGAGGCGGGCCTTGGGTTGGAGTTCGAGAACCTCGACCTCACCACGATCCTGAGCAGCATCGCCCTGGCCATGATCCTGGCCGAGGGTGGCTTCACGACGGCCATGGAGGACGTCAAGCCCGTGGCCCTCAAGGCCGGCGTGCTCGCCACGGCGGGGGTCTTCCTGTCGGTGGCGATCACCGGGGGACTGGTCTACCTCATCCTCGACGTCGACGTCCGCACCGCCATCCTGCTGGGTGCGGTGGCGTCCTCGACGGACGCGGCCGCGGTGTTCGCCGTGCTGCGTCGGCTGCCGGTCAAGCGCAAGCTCCGCTCGGTGGTCGAGGCCGAGTCGGGGTTCAACGACCCGCCCGTCATCATCCTGGTCACCGTGGTCACCTCCAGCGCGTGGTCGGAGGCCGGGGTGGCGGGAGTCGCCACGCAGATCGCCTATCAGCTGGTGCTCGGCGTCGTGGTCGGGTTCGTCGTCGCCCGGATCGGTGGCTGGGTGCTCATGCACTCGGCCCTGCCCAGCTCGGGCCTCTACCCGCTCGCCACGGTGGCCATCGCCTTCCTCGCGTACGCCGTCGCCGGACTGATCTCTGCGAGCCCGTTCCTGGCCATCTACGTGGCCGGCCTGGTCCTCGGCAACCTGGCGCTGCCGCACCGCAGCACGACGTCGGGGTTCGTGGAGTCCACGGCGTGGCTGGCCCAGATCGGGCTGTTCACGATGCTGGGCCTGCTGGCGAGCCCCAACCGCCTCCTCGACGCACTGCCCACTGCGCTCGTCGTCGGCGGCGTGCTCACCTTCATCGCCCGGCCGCTGTCGGTCACGGCGTGTGTCACGCCGTTCCGGGTGCCGTGGCGGGAGCAGGCGTTCATCTCCTGGGCCGGGCTGCGCGGCGCGGTCCCGATCGTGCTGGCCACCATCCCGATGGCGGTGGGGCTGCCGGCGGCGCACCGGATCTTCGACGTGGTCTTCCTGCTCGTCATCCTGTTCACCCTCATCCAGGGCCCCACGCTGCCGTGGGTGGCCAAGCGCCTGGGAGTCACGGTCGACGGGACCCCCACCGACGTCGAGATCGAGTCCTCGCCGCTCGACGAGATCGATGCGTCCCTGCTCCAGGTGAGCGTGCCGCCGGGATCGCGGCTGGCAGGAGTGGAGGTCCAGGAGCTGAGGCTGCCCACCGACGTGGTGGTCTCCCTGCTGCTGCGCGACGACGAGCTGGTGGTGCCCGGCCCCAGCACGGTGCTGCGTACCGGCGACCACCTGCTCATCGCCGCTGCACGACACCAGCACGACCGGGTCGAGCACCGCCTGCGCGAGGTGGGGCGCCTGGGCCGCCTGGCCGGCTGGTACGACGCCGACGACCAGTTCCGGGCCCGACGCTCCCCACGTGGCGGAGGACCGGGTCCCGGGCGGTCCCTGCCGTAGGGTCGCGCAGCATGGGGACGGCGTGGCGGGCGGTGGTCATCGTCGTGCTGGTGTGCGCGGTGTCCGTCGTCGTCGCGTGGGCCGCGCTCATCGGCCCGCAACAGGTCTTCACCGGCCCCGGCCTCGACCGCGCGGTGGTGTCCACCTCGCTGACGCCGACGCCGACCGAGGGAGGCGACCCCCTGCTCGACACGTTGCGCGACCAGGCCGAACGGGCCGACCCGCCCTGGTGGGCCAAGGCGCTCGTCTGGGCCTTCGAGGCGCTGGTGCTGCTGGGGATGCTCGGTGTCGCCGTGCTCGCGACCAGGGCGGCCTGGCACGCGTGGCAGTCCCGGCCCGAGCGGTCGCCGGGTGTCGCCATGGGAGCCTTCGACGCGCTGTCGGAGCCGTCGCGGGTGAGGGCGGCGATCGCCGAGGACGCCTCGGAGCAGGAGGCGCTCCTGCGCAGCGGCCACCCCCGCAACGCCGTGGTCGAGGCATGGCACCGGTTCGAGGTCCAGGGTGCGCGCGCCGGCGTACCGAGACGCGGGTCGGAGACCTCCTCGGAGTACGCCCTGCGCCTCCTCGACCTCGTCGAGGCACCGCCGGGCGCCGTGAACCGGCTGGCCGCCCTCTACCGCGAGGCCCGCTTCAGTGACCACCCCCTCGACGAGGGTCACCGCGACGCAGCCCTCGCCGCGCTCTCGGACATCCACCTCGGGCTGGGAGCGACCCGGTGAGCCGGCGGTGGCTGCTGCGGGTCGCGGTGGCGTCCGTGTGCGGACTCGCGGGGTGGCTGGTCGCGGTGGTCGTGAGGTTCGAGCCGCGTCCGGTCGGCTGGACGCTGTTGGTCGTGGTGTTCTTCTCGCTGGTGTGGCTGGTGCTGGACACCCTCGATGCCCGTCCGGCCCGGTGGCAGGTCACCGTCCCCGGCTCCTCCGGCACGTCGGTGCCGGAGGTGACCCTGGACGAGCGGCTGCTGAGCAGCCACCTGGCCGCCAGCGCGCCCGACGACGCGCTGCGCGAACGCCTGCTCGCGCTGGCCCGCAGCCGTGACCCGGCGCTGGCCGACCCCCTGCTGCGGGGCCTGGCCGCAGGGCCGCCCCGACGACTGTCCCTGGCGGAGATCGACCGCATCCTGACCCACCTGGAGGAAATCGCGTGAACAGACCGGACACCGTCGCGGACCTGGCGGGACGGGTGCTCGACGAGGTGGAGCGCGCGGTGGTGGGGAAGCGAGAGCCCCTGACCCTCGTCCTGGCCGCGATCCTCGCCAAGGGTCACGTCCTCATCGAGGACTTCCCCGGGCTGGGCAAGACGCGGGCGGCCCGGGCGCTGGCCACGGCCCTGGGCCTGGACTTCGCACGGGCCCAGTTCACCCCCGACCTGCTGCCCGCCGACCTCACCGGGGCCTACGTCTACGACCAGCGCCGCGGGGAGTTCGACTTCCGCCGTGGGCCGGTCTTCGCCGGCCTCCTGCTGGCCGACGAGATCAACCGAACCCCGCCCAAGACCCAGTCGGCGCTGCTGGAGGCGATGCAGGAGGGGCAGGTGACCGTCGAGGGGGAGACCCACCGGCTGCCCAGCCCCTTCCACGTCCTGGCAACCGCCAACCCCGTCGAGTACGAGGGCACGTACCCGCTGCCCGAGGCGCAGCTGGACCGGTTCCTCCTGCGCGTGGGGTTCGGCTACCCCGCAGCCCAGGAGGAGTACGACGTGCTGCGGCTGCGTCTCGAGCGACGGCAGGAGGAGGTCGACCTGCAGCAGGTCACCGACGCGGCCGGCCTGGGGGCGATGCAGGCGGCGGTGGAGGAGATCGGCGTGGAGGAGTCGGTGGGCCGCTACTGCGTCCAGCTCGCCGCGGCCACCCGGTCCCACCCCGACGTGCTCGTGGGCGCCTCGCCGCGAGGCAGCCTCGGGCTGGTCCTCACCGCGCGCGCATGGGCGGCGATCCGTGGCCGTGACTACGTCGTGCCCGAGGACGTGAAGGCCGTGGCCCGGGCCGTGCTCGCGCACCGCATCACCATCAAGCCGGACCTGTGGATGACGCAGGCGTCCGGGGTCCGGGTCGTCGACTCGGTGCTGTCCAGCGTGGAGGCGCCCGGTGCGCTGGAGACGCGTCCGTGGACGGGGCCTGCGGCGCGGTGACCTGGCAGCCCACCCCTGCGCTCGTGCGGACCGTGCTCGTCGCGGTCGGAGCACTGGCGACCGCCCTGCTCACGGGGCGTCCGGCGCTGGTGGTCCTGGGCGCGCCGTTCGCCGTGGCAGGCGTGCTCGGCGCGCTGGCCCGCCCGACCAGCTCGCCGCGGGTGCGCTCGACGCTGGACCACGCACTGCTCCACGAGGGCCAGGGCACCACCGTGCGGCTGGTGGTCGAGGATCCCGACGGCGCCGAGCACGTCACCCGCGTGGCAGCCCAGGCGCCGTACGTCGCCCTCGAGCCGCGCTCGGGCGCCGTCGGGGGCCTGCGCGGGACGGGTGACCCGGGCCTGGTCGAGCTCGCCGTCGGGCCGCGGCGGTGGGGCCGGCGCGAGATCGGCGCGGAGCGGGTCGGGCTGACGTCGGCGTGGGCCGCGTGGCGGGCGGGACCCGTCGACCTGCCCTCGCGGGGGATGTTCGTGCTCCCGCAGGCGGCGCCGTACGCCACCCGCGAGGAGATGCCGCAGCCCGACGGGCTCGTGGGCGCGCACCGTTCGCGGAAGGTCGGCAGCGGCACCGAGCTGGAGGGCATCCGCGCCTTCACCACCGGCGACCGGCTGCGCCGGATCAGCTGGCCGGTGTCGCTGCGCACCGGCGAGCTGCACGTCGTCACCAGTCGCGCCGAGCAGGACGCCGGGGTGTGGATCGTCGTGGACGCGCTGCGCGAGGTGGGCGTCTCCGAGGGCGTCGACGGCCGCGCCAGCAGCCTCGACCTCGGGGTGCGCGCGGCCTCCGCGCTGGCCTCGCACCACGTCCGCCGCGGCGACCGGGTCGGGCTGCAGGTGCTCGGGACCAGGCCGGTGTGTGTGGGGCTCGGCGCCGGCCGGCGCCACCTGCACCGGATGACCGGCACCCTCGCGCGCATCCAGGTCGACCACCGCAGCCACCTGCCGGCCGAGGTCGACGTCTCGGCCACCACCGGCAGCGTCGTCTACCTGCTCTCGCCGATGCTCCACACGCCGGTCGTCACTGCCGCTGCCACCCTGATGCGGCGCGGACTGACCGTGGTGGTCATCGACACCGTCGGCGAGCAGCAGACCTCGCGCCTCGGCGACCGGTTGTCGGTGAAGTCGCTCGCGTGGCGCATGCGCCAGGTCGAGCGCGACGACCGGCTCGAACGCCTCGCGGCCCTGGGGTGCCCGGTCATCGGCTGGCGCGGCCCGGGCACGCTGGACGTGGTCCTGCGCCGTGTCGCGCGCCGGGCCCAGGTGCCGCGGCTGGGGGCGCGATGAGATCCCCCTCACGGTGGTCGGTCTCGGCGACGGTGCTGCGCGGCCTCGTGCTGGTCCTCCCCGTCGCCGCCCTGCTCGTCGCCCTGCCCGCGGTCCCGCACACGGCGGTGCTCGTGCTGGTCGTCGCGGGTGCGCTGCGGTGGGCGACCGCCCCGGAGGACCCGGTCGGCGTCGCCGTGCTGGCACTCGTCGGTGGCTGGTGGGCCGCGCAGGGGACCACCGACGCACGGGTGCTGGTCGTCGCGGTGCTCCTCGTGGCAGCCCACGTGGCCGCCACCCTGGCTTCCTACGGGCCGGGTGCCATGCGCGTCGATGGTGCCACGACCGTGCTGTGGGTGCGTCGGGGTGCGCTGATGCTGCTCGCGGTCCCGGTGGCCTGGCTGGCTGTGCGCCACCTCGCCGACCTGCAGGCGCCCGCGGGGACGTGGCCGGTGGCCCTCCTGCTGGTCGCCGCCGCGGCCTTGCTCGCCTCGAGGGCCACGGTGGGCGAGCCCGACGAGGAGTGACGCCCTCCGCGTCGGGGCGAGGCGGCCATGGGGCAGGATCACCTCATGCTGTACGGCGTCCTGTCCCGGGTGGTCCCGCCCGTCGCGCGCGCCGTGTGGCGTCCCGTGGTCGAGGGCCTCGAGCACGTCCCGGAGACCGGGCCGGTGATCCTCGCGAGCAACCACCTCTCGTTCGTCGACAGCGTCGTCATCCCCATCGTCGTGCCCCGGCGGGTGGTGTTCCTGGCGAAGTCCGACTACTTCACCGGCACCGGGGTCAAGGGGGCGCTCTCGCGCGCCTGGTTCGAGGGCCTCGGCATGCTCCCGGTGGACCGGGACGACGCCGCAGCCGCCCTGGCGAGCCTCGACACCGCCCTCGAGGTGCTCGCGCGGGGCGAGGCCTTCGGCATCTACCCCGAGGGCACGCGCTCGCGTGACGGCCGGCTCTACCGCGGCCGCACCGGTGTCGCTCACCTCGCCCTCACCGCCGGGTGCCCCGTGGTCCCCGTGGGCCTCCAGGGCACCGCCGACATCCAGCCCGTCGGTGCCCGCGTGCCGCGCCTGGCCCGGGTCACGGTGAGGTTCGGAGAGCCGATCCACCCCGGTGCGGCGTACGAGGGGATGGCGGCGGGCCGGGCCCGACGACTTCTCACCGACGACGTCATGGACGCCATCGCCGCGCTGTCGGGCCAGGAACGCGCCGGCGCCTACAACGACCGGCCGGCCGATGGCTGAGCCCTGCACCTCCGAGTCGTGATCCCTGCTCTGTCGGTGGCCCGTGATGGGGTGTTCCCGTGAGCCCGACCTACCGACTGACCGTGCCCGACCGCCAGGTCCAGGCGCCGGTGCTCGACGAGCACCAGCAGCGGGTGGTCGACCACGCCGGGGGGCCGCTGCTGGTCCTCGCGGGCCCGGGCACGGGCAAGACCACCACCTTGGTGGAGGCCATCGTGGACCGCATCGAGCACCGGGGCGCGGACCCGGCATCGGTGCTGGCCCTGACGTTCTCGCGCAAGGCGGCCGAGCAGCTGCGCGACCGCATCACCGCGCGCCTCGAGCGCACGACGTCGGCGGCGATGTGCTCGACCTTCCACTCCTTCGCCTACTCGCTGATCCGCGCCTACAGCCCCACCGAGCTCTACGACGCCCCGTTGCGGCTGCTCTCCGCGCCCGAGGCCGACGTCGTCCTGCGCGAGCTGCTCGCCGACAACCCGGAGTCGGTCGACTGGCCCGGCGGCCTGCGCCACGCGCTGCGGACCCGGGGCTTCGTGCGGGAGGTGCAGGCGGTCCTGTCGCGCGCCCGGGAGAAGGGGCTCGACCCCGGCGGGCTGCGCGACCTCGGCATGGCTCACGGCGTCGAGGAGTTCGTCGCGGCGGGGCTGTTCATGGAGCAGTACCTCACGATCCTCGACAACCTCGGGGCCACCGACTACGCCGATCTCATCCGCCGCGCGGCCATCGAGGCGCAGACCCACCGCGAGGAGCTGCGCGCGCGCTTCTCCCACGTCTTCGTCGACGAGTACCAGGACACCGACCCCGGCCAGGTGGCGCTGCTGCGGGCCATCGCCGGCGACGGGCGGGACCTCGCCGTCGTGGGCGACCCCCACCAGTCGATCTACGGCTTCCGGGGCGCGGAGGTGCGCGGCATCCTCGACTTCCCGGCCCAGTTCCCGACGACGACAGGGGAGCGTGCGCCCGTGGTGGTGCTGCGCCGCACCCGCCGCTTCGGGCCCCGGATGCTGCTCGCGGCGGGTCGCGTGGCCAAGCGGCTGTCGCTGGCCGGCAGCATCGACTCCGAGTCGCTCGCGGCGTTCCTGACTCCCGAGGCGGACCCCGGGGCCCAGCAGGACGCCCGGGTCGAGGTGCACACCTACGACACCGAGCGGGCCGAGGCCGAGCGCCTCGCCGACCTGCTGCGTCGCGCGCACCTCGAGGACGGCATCGCCTGGGACCGGATGGCCGTGCTGGTGCGCTCGGGCCAGGCGAGCATCCCGCCCCTGCGTCGCGCCCTGGGCGCGGCGGGCGTGCCCGTCGAGGTGGCCAGCGACGACCTGCCGCTCGTCCACGACCCGGCCGTGCTGCCGCTCCTCGACGGACTGCGGGCGGTGGTCCACCTCGACGACGACGACCCCGACTCACCCGACCACCTCGACCCCGGTCGCATCGAGGCGCTGCTGCTCTCCCCGCTGGGCGGGCTCGACGCCGCCGACGTGCGTGGTCTGGTGCGTCGTCTGCGACGCCGCGACAAGGAGCAGCCCGGCGCCGACGGCCCGCGCACCTCGCGCGAGCTGCTGCGCTTGGCGGTGGTCGAGCCGGGTTTCCTCGACGACCTCGACGGCCCGGAGGTGGAGCGTGCGCGCGCGCTCGCCACCCTGCTGCACACCGGCAGGTCGATGCTGGCGGAGCGGGCCAGTGCCGAGGAGGTGCTCTGGCACCTGTGGTCGGGCACCGGCTGGTCCTCCCGCCTGCGCCGCCAGGTGGACCTCGGCGGCGCCGCGGCCCGCCGCGCGCACCGCGACCTCGATGCCGTGGTCGCACTCTTCGAGCTGGCCGCACGGGCCGCAGAGCAACGCGACCACGTCGGCGTCGGCGCCTTCTTCGCGGGCCTCGTCGCCCAGCAGCTGCCGGCCGACACCCTGGCCGAGCGTGGCGTACGCGGGGCGGCCGTGCGCCTGCTCACCGCCCACCGTTCCAAGGGCCTGGAGTGGGACCTCGTCGTCGTCGCCCACGTCCAGCAGGACGCCTGGCCCGACCTGCGGCGCCGGGCGACGCTGCTCGGGGCCGACCGCATCGGCCTCGACCCAGCGGGCCGCGCCGACCTGGTGCCCGCGGTGAGCTCGCGCGAGCTGCTGATGGAGGAGCGGCGACTCTTCTACGTCGCCTGCACCCGGGCGCGGCGCCGGCTCGTGGTCACCGCCGTCAAGTCGCCCGACGACGACGGCGAGCAGCCGTCCCGGTTCCTCGAGGAGCTCGGGGTGAGCGTCGAGCACCACGTCGGCCGACCCCGCCGCCCGCTCTCCCTCGGCGGCATGGTCGCCGACCTGCGGCGCACCGTGGCCGATCCCGCCACGTCGCCGCCGCTGCGCGCTGCCGCGGCGCGACGCCTGGCTGCCCTGGCGGAGCAGGAGGTGGAGGGGCGACAGCTCGTCCCGACGGCCGATCCCGCCCACTGGTGGGGCGTGCGGAGCACCTCCCTGGCCCACCAGGCGATCCGCGACCCCGAGGCGCCGGTGCCCGTCTCGGCGAGCATGCTCACCACGATCCTCACCTGCCCCGCGCGGTGGTTCTTCGAGCGGGAGGCCGGAGGCGTGTCGGCCGCCCACCAGTCCGCGAGCCTGGGCCAGATCGTCCACGCCCTCGCCGAGCGCGTGGCCACCGGTGAGCTCGAGGCCGACGAGAAGGTGCTGATGGCCGAGGTGGACCAGGTCTGGGGACGGCTCGCCTTCCGCACGCCGTGGTCGAGACAGCGTGAGTACGCCCGGGTGCGCAAGGCCGTCGGCAGGTTCCTCGCCTGGCACCAGTCGAGTCCGCGCGAGCTGGTCGGCACCGAGGTGCGCTTCAGCACGGTCGTGTCCGTGGCGGGGGAGCAGGTGCGCCTCTCGGGCTACGCCGACCGCATCGACCTCGACGACGCGGGGGCGGCCGTGATCGTCGACTACAAGACCGGTCGCGCGGCCCCGAGCGACAAGTCGGTCACCACCGACCTGCAGCTGGCCCTCTACCAGTACGCCGTCGACTCCGGCGCCCTCGACGAGCGGCTGGGTCGGCCGGTGCGTGCGGGGGGCGCCGAGCTGGTGCAGATCGGCATCGACGACGACAAGCCCTCCGCCAAGGTCCAGGCCCAGGGCATCCACGAGGACGGCGGTCCTGAGCGGGAGCAGCTGCTGGTCGGGCTCGAGCGGGCCACCGGCTGGGTGCGGTCGGAGAACTTCCCGGCGACCGTCGGCCAGCACTGCCGCGACTGCACGTTCGTCGCGATCTGCCCGGCCAAGGCCGCAGGGGCGGTGACCGTCCAGTGACCACGCTCTACACGCCGCCGCGCCCCAGTGCCGGGCGAGCCATGCGGATCGACTCGCCGCAGGAGCTCCAGGAGCTCATGCGCTCGCGCCACGCCGCGAGCGAGGAGCAGTGGGCGGCCATCACCGCTCCGCTGCGTCCGACGGTCGTCGTGGCCGGGGCGGGCAGTGGCAAGACCACGTTGATGGCCCAGCGCGTCGTGTGGCTCGTGGCCACCGGCCGGGTGCGCCCCGACGAGGTCCTCGGCCTGACCTTCACGTCCAAGGCCGCCGCCGAGCTGCGCCAGCGCGTCCTCGCCGCCCTGGGCGACGCCGGGTTGCTGGAGACCTCGACGGTGGACGAGGGCGAGGACGTCCTCGAGCCGACGATCTCGACCTACCACGCCTATGCCGCGTCCCTGCTGACCGACCACGGCCTGCGCATCGGCCACGAGCCCGACACACGGGTGGTCACCGACGCCTCCCGCTACCAGCTCGGCGCGCGCGTGATCGACCGCTTCACCGGCAGCATCGAGCTCCTCACCGACCACCCGGCGACCGCCATCCAGAACCTCCTGGCCCTCGACGGCGCCATGAGCGAGCACCTCGTCGACGCCGACGAGGTGAGGGCCGTCGACGCCGAGGCCCGCCGAGGCTTCGTCAAGGCCCTGGCCGAGGAGCAGGCCGGCAAGGCGCGCACCACCTGGATGCAGCCGGTGGCCCAGGCGATCAGCGCCATCGACCGCCGCGGTGAGCTCCTCCAGCTCGTCTCGGGCTACCGCCGCCTCAAGGCCGACCTCGGGCTCATGGACTTCGGCGACCAGATCGCCCTCGCGGCCCGCCTGGTGGCCGAGCACCCCGAGGTCGGCCAGGCCGAGCGGGCCAGGTTCAAGGTGGTGCTCCTCGACGAGTACCAGGACACCTCCGTGGCCCAGGCGACGATGCTGGCCCGGTTGTTCTCCGGTCCGGACGCCGACCAGGGCCGAGGCCACCCGGTGATGGCCGTCGGTGACCCCAACCAGGCCATCTACGGGTGGCGCGGGGCCTCGGTGTCCAACATCCTCAACTTCGCCGAGATCTTCCCCACCGTCGACGGCGAGCCCGCTCGCCTGCCCCTGACGGTCAACCGCCGCTCCCAGCGCCGGATCCTCGACGTGGCCAACCGGCTGGCCGAGCCGTTGCTGGACAAATACGGCGACAAGGTGGCCCGGCTGGTGGCCCCCGCGGACGCAGGCCCGGGCACCGTCGAGACCCACGTGTTCGAGCGTGCGGTCGACGAGCTGGCCTGGCTGGTCGACGCGGTGCGTGCTGCGCACGAGTCCGGCAGCCGTTGGGCCGACGTCGGTGTGCTGAGCCGGGACAACGCGCAGGCCGAGGAGGTCTACGACGCCCTCACCGACGCCGGGGTGCCTGTCGAGATCGTCGGCCTCTCGGGCCTGATCCGACTGCCCGAGGTGGCCGAGGTGGTCGCGACCCTGACGCTGCTCGGCGACGTCGCAGCGAACTCGGCGATGCTCACCCTGCTCACCGGTCCGCGCTGGGCGATCGGCCCCCGGGACCTGCGCCTGCTCGCGGTGCGAGCCGCCGAGATCGCGGGGGTCTCCGGTCGGGCCCAGGCCGAGTCGATCGCTGCCCAGCTCCTGCTCATCGCCGACGGCGTCGACGTCTCCGAGCTGCCGGCCCTGTCCGACGCGCTCGAGTCGCCCGGGGAGGCGGCGTACTCCGTGGAGGCGCGCGAGCGCTTCGCCCTGCTCGCCGCCGAGCTGCGCCGCCTGCGCGCCCACGTGGGCGAGCCCCTCCTCGACGTGGTGCGGCGCATCATCGACGCCACCGGTGTCGACGTCGAGCTCGCCTCGGCGACGTCGGAGGCGGCCGAGAGCCGGCGCGACAACCTCGACCTCTTCGTCAAGGCGGTGGCCGACTTCCAGTCCGTCGACGGGGACGTGACGCTCCCGGCGCTGCTGGCCTACCTCACCGCCGAGGACACCCAGGGCAACGGCCTGGACGTGGCCACCCCCTCGGAGGCCGACTCGGTCAAGCTGCTCACCGTGCACCGTGCCAAGGGCCTGGAGTGGCGACACGTCTTCTGCGTGGGAGTTGGGGAGACGCGCTTCCCGAGCAACCGGTCGCGCACCCTGTGGACCTCCTCACCTGCCGTGCTCCCCGCCCCGTTGCGCGGCGACCGGGACGACCAGCCGCAGCTGGCCGGGTTCGACAAGCCTGCGCTCGACGCCTACCGCGCGGCGACCAAGGCCCACGACGCCGAGGAGGAGCTGCGCCTGGGCTACGTCGCATTCACCCGGCCCGCCGAGCACCTCGCGGTGACCTCCTACGTCTGGGGCACCCGGGCGACGCCCTTCGGCCCCTCGGACTACCAGCGGGTGGTGCGCGAGCAGCTGGAGGAGTGGGGTGAGCCCGTCGAGAGGTGGCTCGACCGCCCCGAGGGGAAGGCGCCCAACCCCAACGACGAGGTCGACTCCTCGCGCCCGTGGCCGGTCCCGGGCCAGGGGGAGGAGGCCCGTCGCCGGGTCGCCGCCGCCGCGCTGGTGCGGGCTGCTGACCCGACCGAGCCCGACGAGGGCCTCGACATGATCGAAGCCGCCATGGTCGCCGAGTGGGACCGCGACCTCGACCGACTGGTGTCTGAGGCCCGCGGCGAGCGTGCGAGCGCGCTGGTCGTCGAGCTGCCGTCGAGCATCTCGGCCACCTCCCTGGCCCGGCTGCGCGAGGACCCCGAGGGCTTCGCCCGCGAGCTGGCCCGTCCGATGCCGCGTCGACCCGTCGCGGCGGCGCGGTTCGGCACCGCGTTCCACGCCTGGGTCGAGGGGAGGTTCGGCCAGCAGCCCCTCCTGGACCCCGACGACCTGCCGGGGCGCGCCGATGCCGGCATCGACGACGACTCCGACCTGCGCGAGGTGGTGGAGCGCTTCGAGGCCGGACCGTTCGCCGACCGGGTGCCCCACGCAGTCGAGGCTCCGTTCGCCCTCGTGGTCGCCGGCCAGGTGGTGCGGGGCCGCATCGACGCGGTCTACGCCGAGCCCGGCGGGGGCTACCTCGTGGTCGACTGGAAGACCAACCGCCGCGAGGACGCCGACCCGCTCCAGCTCGCCATCTACCGCTTCGCCTGGGCCGAGCTCACCGGCACGCCGCTGGAGCAGGTGCGCGCCGCCTTCCACTACGTCCGCACCGCGACGACGGTCGAGCCCGACGGCCTGCTGGACCGTGCGGGGCTCGAGGCCGTCTTCAGCGCCGTGGACCCTGGCGCTCCAGCGCGGCGCTGAGGGCGATCTCCACCATCTCGCCGAAGGTCTGCTCCCGCTCCAGTGCCGTGGTGTGCTCGCCAGTGACGATGTGGTCGGAGACCGTGCAGATGGTCAGGGCGCGTCGCCTGTGGCGCGCGGCGAGGGTGTAGAGGGCGCTGGCCTCCATCTCCACGGCCAGCACGCCGTGCGCGATCATCGGGTCCACCAGCTCGGGACGAGCGGCGTAGAAGGAGTCGCTGGAGTGGATCAGGCCGACGTGGAACGGGGAGCCGTCCGCGCGCTCCTCTGCCGCCTCGACGGCGCCCCTCAGGAGCCCGAAGTCGGCGACCGGGGCGTAGTCGAGGCCATGGAAGGCGTGGTGGTTCATCGACGAGTCGGTACAGGCGCCCGAGGCGATGACCAGGTCGCGGACGGCAACCCGCTCGCTGAGTGCGCCGCAGGAGCCGACCCGGACCACCGACTCGACGGCGTACTCGCGGAACAGCTCGGTGACGTAGATGGCCATGGACGGCTGCCCCATGCCCGAGCCCTGCACGGACACCCGGTGGCCACGCCAGGTGCCGGTGTAGCCGTACATGCCACGCACCTCGGTGTAGCAGCGGGCGTCCTCGAGGAAGGTCTCGGCGATCCACCGGGCCCTGAGGGGGTCGCCGGGCAGCAGGACGACGGGTGCGATGTCGCCTGGCGCGGCGCCGATGTGGGTGCTCATCGCAGCAGACTAGGTCCGTCCCCGGTCCCGGTGCGACTAGCCTCTGGGCGTGAGTCCTGACCGGTCCAGCCCCGAGCGTCCGCTCCCGCACGTCGCCCTCTCGGCCCGAGCCCACAACAGGATGGGGCTGCACCGCACGGACGAGGCGTGGCTGGACCAGCAGTGGTCCGACCCGGCCACGCGCGTGCTCGTGGTGTCGGGATCGCGCCTGCGACCGGTCCAGGGCGAGATCCGGTGGGTGTCGCCGCAGGAGGCGCCGCAGGGGCGTCGCGTGCTGCTCGGCGAACGCGACGGCGTGGTCCACCTGGCCGTGCTCGTACGACCCGCGGACGCGCCCGGACCCCGCGAGGAGTGGGTGCCGCTGCGAGCGGTGCTGCCGTGGCTGGCCGAGATCTCACCCGACGCGGCGCCGTTCCTCTTCCACGCCGTGGGCCTGGCGGAGTGGCACCACTCCATGCGCTACTGCCCCCGCTGCGCGGGTCGGCTGGAGTCGCGGGCCGCCGGCCACGAGCTGTGCTGCGAGGCGTGCGGGAAGTCCCAGTTCCCGCGCACCGACCCGGCGGTGATCATGGCGATCACGCGTGAGCGCGACGACGCCCTCCTCCTGGGGCGGCAGGCCACCTGGCCGGAGCGGCGCTGGTCGACCCTGGCCGGCTTCTGCGAGCCGGGCGAGACCCTCGAGGACGCCGTGCGGCGCGAGGTGCGCGAGGAGACCGACGTCCAGGTCGGCGACGTCACCTTCTTCGGCAACCAGCCCTGGCCCTTCCCCTCGAGCCTGATGCTCGGCTTCACCGGCGTGGCCACGTCCGAGGAGATCCAGGTGGACGAGGCCGAGATCGCCGAGGCACGGTGGTTCACCCGCGAGGAGTTCCTCGAGGAGGCGGCGACCGGAAGGCTGCAGGTCCCGCGCGGTGTGTCGATCTCGTCGTCGTTGATCGAGTGGTGGCTGGGCCAGCCGATCGAGCACGGCTGGGGCTGAGCGCGGACGCGGCTCAGCCGCAGTTGTCGCACACGCCGGTGGCCGGCAGCGCGAGGTAGCACGTCGGGCACAGCGTCACCGGGCGGTCGCTCGCGGCGACCCTGGGCGGCTTGCGCTTGCCCGTGGCGCTGATCGTCCCACGCGTGCGGGACGTGCTGCGCGTCGTGCCGCTCGTACGGCGCTGTGGACGCTCGGGCTCGGCCGACGGAGGTGAGTCGTCGCGGATGGTGAAGCCCAGGCGCGTCAGCGCCTTCGCGGCACCGGCGGCGCCGCCGGGGATGTCGTCCGGGGTGAGCGTGCGACCGGTGGCGAGGCCGTGGGCGATGCCTGCGATCGCCGGGGCGTCGTACTCGCGGCCCCCGTGCACCAGCACGTGGGTCGACACTCCTCCCCGGACGAGGAGGTAGTTGGCGCCGCCTGCGGAGTCCCAGGTTTCCATGGCGGTCAGCACGTGGTCACGGTCGATCGAGTTGAGCAACGACACGCCCACAGGCTACGCCCCCGCCTCCCGGCGCTCAGCCGAGGGCGGCGAGCTTGGTCTTCACCTGCGCGAGCGAGGGGTTGGTGAGGGTCGTCCCGTCGGGGAAGAGCAGGGTCGGCACCGTCTGGTTTCCGCCGTTGGCCTCCTCGACCCGGGCCGCGGCAGCCGGGTCCTGCTCGATGTCGACCAGGTCGAACTCGATGCCCTCCCGGTCGAGCTGGCCCTTGAGGCGGAAGCAGTAGCCGCACCACGGGGTGCTGAACATCGTGAAGCTCATGGGATGGGGTGTCCCCTCCGGCGTCTAGGGTTCGAGTGTCATGACAGCCAACCACGCCACCGCCCCGGTTGTTCCGCTCCTCGACGCCCTCGACCCCGAGCAGCGCCAGGTCGCCGAGGCGCTGCGCGGGCCCGTGCGCGTGCTCGCGGGTGCCGGCACCGGCAAGACGCGGGCGATCACCCACCGCATCGCCCACGGCGTCGCGACGGGGGTCTACGCGCCCACCGAGGTCCTGGCGCTGTCGTTCACGACCCGGGCCGCTGGTGAGATGCGCGAGCGCCTGCGGGTGCTCGGCGCCGGCGGGGTGCAGGCGCGCACCTTCCACTCCGCGGCGCTGCGGCAGCTGCGCTGGTTCTGGCCCCGGGTGCACGGCCACGAGCTGCCGGAGCTGGTCGAGTCCAAGCTGCCCATCCTGGCCAAGGCGGCGCGACGCCAACGCGTCCAGGCCGACCAGGCGACCCTGCGTGACCTGGCCAGCGAGGTCGAGTGGGCCAAGGTGTCCAACGTCACCCCCGAGAGCTACGCCCGTGCCGCGGCCTCGCACTCCCGCGAGGTGTCGCTGCAGCCCGACGTGGTCGCGCGGGTCTTCGCGTCCTACGAGGAGGTCAAGCGTGAGCAGGGCCGGATGGACATGGAGGACGTCCTGCTGCTGACCGCCGGCCTGCTCGACTCCGACGAGGCGGTCGCCGCGCAGGTGCGCCGCCAGTACAAGTGGTTCGTGGTCGACGAGTTCCAGGACGTCTCGCCGCTGCAGTCCGCGCTGCTCGACCTGTGGCTCGGAGGTCGGGACGAGATCTGCGTGGTGGGCGACCCGGCACAGACGATCTACTCCTTCGCCGGGGCCGACGCCCGCCACCTGCGCGACTTCACGACGCGTTTCCCGGGCGCCACGTCGGTCGAGCTGGTCCGCAACTACCGCTCCACGCCCGAGGTGGTCGAGTGCGCCAACAAGGTGTTGGCGGGATCCCCGAGCCAGGGCGTCTCCATGGTGGCCCAGCGGCCCTCCGGACCTGCTCCGGTGTTCCGCCCGGCCGCCGACGAGGTGGCCGAGGCAGACGCGGTGGCCCAGCGCGTCCAGCAGCTGCGCTCCGCCGGTGTCCCCGCCTCCCAGGTCGCCGTGCTCTTCCGCATCAACGCCCAGTCCGAGCGGTTCGAGGACGCGCTCGCCGCACGGGGCGTGCCGTACGTCCTCCGCGGGGCGCGGCGCTTCTTCGAGCGCCCCGAGATCCGTCAGGCCATCACGCTGCTGCGGGGTGCCGCGCGCAGCGGCACCTCGACCGGGTCGCCCTCCGAGGACGTGCCCGGCGTGCTGTCCCAGATGGGGCACACCTCCCAGCCGCCCGAAGGACGCGGCGAGGTGCGCAACCGCTGGGAGTCTCTGCAGTCGTTGGCCGACCTGGCCGCCGAGTTCACCGCCGAGCGCCCGGGCGCCGGGCTCGGCGACTTCGTCGACCACCTCGACCAGCGCGCCAGCGAGCAGCACGCGCCGGTGGCCGATGCCGTCACGTTGGCCACCATCCACGCCGCGAAGGGCCTGGAGTGGGACGCCGTCTTCGTGGCCGGCATGCACGACAAGATGATGCCGATCGCCCAGGCGCGGACCTCGGCCGAGGTCGAGGAGGAGCGCCGCCTGCTCTACGTCGCGCTCACCCGTGCCCGCGACGTCCTCGAGGTGTCGTGGGCGGCCGCCCGGGAGCCCGGCGGCCGGGGACGGCGCGGGCCCTCGCCCTTCCTGGCGCCGGTGCTGGGCGAGGCAGCCCAGACGAGCCAGGGCGCCTCCCAGCGCACGCGACGCAACCGCAAGGCGCTGCACTGCCGCGAGTGCGGCGGAGCGCTGTCGAGCCCGGCCGAGAAGAAGACCGGCCGTTGTGCGGGCTGCCCGGCTGCCTACGACCCCGCGGTCTTCGAGCGGCTGCGCGCGTGGCGCCTCGAGCGCGCCACCGCCGACAAGGTGCCGGCGTTCGTGGTGTTCACCGACGCCACCCTCGAGCTCCTCGCCGAGCACGCGCCCCACGACGAGGCCGGGTTGCTGGCCATCGCGGGGGTGGGCCGCAAGAAGCTGGAGCAGTACGGCGACGACGTGCTCGCCGTGCTGGCCGGCGAGGGGCCGTGAACAGCCGCGCGAAAAAAAATTCGGGTAAGACCCATAAAATGGTTTGCCCATGACATACGCCACGGTCTAGCGTTCCGTCCCAACAGCCGAACACGCGCATCAGATCGGGTGGCACCGATCGCGCCCAACACACCGAAGGAGGTGGCCAGCATGGAGAACTTCACCAACACGACGACGGCGTGGACGCCGTCCTTCGTCATGTCCAGCTACGGCCACACCTGCGCCCGCGTGCGCACCCTCGGTGCCGTTGCTGTCCAGGACGCCGCCGCAGTGGGCATCAAGGGCGATTTCTGGGGTCTTCCGCCTGGGGCCAACCGACGAGCTGAGTGAAGCTCGACCGGTCACCTCCAGGCCGCGGAACCCGAAACCCGGGATCCGCGGCCTTTCTCATTGCCGCGGAACGACCCACACCACACAGACCACGACCACCCGCGACAGGTCCCGAGAAGGAGGTGACACACATGACCATCAGCGTTCTCGACCGCAGCCGTACGGCGCCCACCGCCGGCCTCCCCACCGATCTGGGGGGCCTGCACGACGTGGCCGCCGCGGTGCTGGAGGAGAAGCTGCCCTGCCGCGTCAACGACGCCGAGCTGTGGTTCGCCGAGTCCCCGGCGGACGTGGAGCAGGCCAAGAGCCTGTGCCTGGAGTGCCCGGTGCAGACGATGTGCCTCAGCGGCGCCCTCGACCGGCGCGAGCCCTGGGGCGTCTGGGGCGGTGAGCTCTTCCTCGCTGGCGTGGTGATCCCGCGCAAGCGGCCCCGTGGCCGACCTCGCAAGGACGACCGTGACGGAGCAGCCGCCTAGGCGTCACCACCTCTCGATTGATCAGGACATCAACCAACTTCCATGAACACCTACGTGAACGGACCGAAAGACATGCAACTCATGCACGAACAGCTCGCGCGCGCTCAGATGACCGCGCGCCTGGGAGAGGCGCAGCAGCTGCGGCGTGGTCACCACCTGGCGGTGGCCCGACGAATGAGCCGCAAGGCAGAGAAGGCCGCACTGCAGGCTCGCCTCGCCCTCGCCAGGGCCATCTGAAGGATCACCTGGTCGCGGGTGACAACCGATCACGGGCCGGTACGACGCTCCACGGGGGCGGCGTACCGGCCCGTGGCATGTCCGGGGCCTACGCTGGAGGGATGGAGGACGTGGTGGTGTGCGACTTCTGCGGCCGGCAGGCGGCCGCCTCCGCTGCGCTCACCTGGACCACGTCGGTGGAGGGCGGTCGCCAGAAGCGCTTCTGCGACGAGTGCTCGCGGACCCACCTGCGGGCGATCGAGGGCAAGCTGGACAGCGACTGGTGGTGAGGGGATCGGCTCACGCGGTCTCGAACCAGGCGCACCCGCAGTAGGGGTGGCGCTGCCACCTGCGCGGGGTCGGAGCCGGAGCGTGGTCCAGTCGCCACGAGGTGGCCCAGGTGGTCGGGGTCTCGCCGCGCAGCCAGGCCCGGAGGTCGCGGGCGACCCAGCCCGCGGCGAGCGTCACCAGTGCAGGGTCCAGGGGCCCCACGGGGCGTGGGTCGCCGACGTCGAGGGTCGCCGCCTCCACGCAACGGGCGCACGGTCCGGTGCCGGGCAGCACCCACGGACCCACGTCGATGCGGTCCTCGCGGGCGTCGACGAGCAGGTGCGGCCGTGACTCCACGCTCCAGCGGTCGCTCTCGGGGCGAGGTGCCCTTCCGCGCGAGACCACCAGCCCGACGGCCGCCCGGTGGCTGCTCCCGACGCCGGCCGTGGCCAGCGCGGCGACCCACGGCTCACGCCAGTCATCGGTGACGGCGACGGCGACGCGGAGCACGGAGGCGGTCGTGGGGTCCATGCGGTCAACGCTGGCAGGGACCGACGCCGCACGGGTGGCTGTCCACAGGGGAAATGCACGACGGCGCCACCCCAGGGGTGGCGCCCCCCTGTGAGAGTCTCAGTGGTCGAGTCTCACGCCATGCCGAGGATGCGG
>JAJPEO010000283.1 GCA_021166815.1 Nocardioides sp. | reverse complement strand
CGGCACCCGCCGGCCAGGCGAGGGCGTCTACGACACCGACGTCGACGTCCGGCAGCTCGGGTGGGTCGATGACGACCACGTCGCGGCGCTGGTCACCCCGCAGGGCGACACGACGTACGACAGCACCCCGCAGCTGGTCGTCATGACGTCGGGGGACGTGCGCGACGACGAGGCGAGCTGGCGGATCGCCGCGCGCTGGGACGTCGGCCCCGGCAGCATCGCCGGGGTGGCGGTGGACCTGCTCGGCCTGGGCGAGGGCGTGCCCGGGGTGACGGGCGTCCGGGACCTCCCCGCTCCGCGGTGGCCGTGGTCGGACGAGCAGAAGGCCGTGGTCGCTGTCCTGGCGCTCCTGGCCGCGGTGGCCGGAGGGTTCGCCGTACGGCAGTGGCGTCGGCGGCGCCGACCGATCTGACCCACCACTAATTTCCACGGCCTAAACAGTGTTTAATGGGGGCATGACCCACACAGAACTCAACGTCGTCGAGTCCGGCCACTCCTGCGGCTGCGGCGAGCACGACGCCGACCTGCCCGAGCTCGACGCGACCTCGATCCCCCACGCCATCCGCCACGGCTCCGTGATCGGTGCCTTCAGCCAGGTGCGCCCCGGCTCCGCGATGGTGCTGGTCGCCCCACACAACCCGCTCCCCCTGCTCGGCCAGCTGCAGGAGATCAACGGCGAGGCCCTCGAGATCTCCTACCTGCAGGAGGGCCCCGACGCCTGGAAGATCAAGCTGGCCCGCAAGGCCTGACGCCCTCCCCTGTCTTACCCCCCGGCTTCACCCCCACCCCCCCATGTAACCGGCAGTTGGTGGCACTGACCGTCGCGAATTCGCGACGGGAGGTGCGACTGACTGCCGGTTACTTGGTTGTGGCGGCGGGGGCGGCGGTCAGGGAGGGGGCGGCCGGCCAGGGCGGGGTGGGGCCCGGAGGCGGCGGTCAGGCGGTGGGGCCGGCGAGGTACGCCAGCTGGGCGCGGACCGAGAGCTCCGCGGCCCCCCAGAGCACGGGGTCGACGTCGGCGTAGACGACCTCGACGATGCGCTGCGGCAGGTCGTCGGTGGAGATCCCCTCGGGGTGCGGCTGCGCCTGCAGGTCCGCCAGCGCGACCCGGACCTGCTCCAGCCGCTCGCGCCGGTGCGCGAGGTAGTAGTCGAGCGCACCGAGCGCGTCGTCGATGACCGGCCCGTGCCCGGGCCAGACCGCGGTGATGCCCTCCTCGCCGCAGAGCGCGTGCAGCCGCTCGAGCGAGGAGAGGTACGCGCCGAGCTGGCCGTCGGGGTGGGCCACGACCGTCGTGCCGCGCCCCAGGACCGTGTCGCCCGTCAGCACGGCCCGGTCCTGCGGCACCACGAAGCACAGCGAGTCGGCCGTGTGGCCGGGCGTGCCGACCACGTGCACCTCGAGGCCGCCGATCGCGACGACGTCGCCCTCCCCCAGGCCCTCGGAGCCGAGCCGGTAGCCCGGGTCGAGGGCGCGTACGCCACACCCGTGACGTTCGGCGAACTCCCTCGCCGCCTCGGAGTGGTCGGCGTGGTGGTGGGTCAGCAGCACGGCCGCGACGTCGCCGGCCACCGCGGAGATGGCGTCGAGGTGGGACGCAATCGACGGCCCGGGGTCGACGACGACCGAGCGCGAGGAGTCGGGGTCGCGCAGCACCCAGGTGTTGGTGCCGTCGAGGGTCATGAAGTCGGGGTTGGGGGCCAGCACGCAGGTGCCGGTGTCGCCGAAGGAGCCCCCCGCCCAGCTCACGAGAAACGCCTGTCGTGGTCCTGGTAGCCGGGGGGTGCCTCGTAGCCGGAGGGCACGGCCCGTCCGGCGGCTTCGGCGGCGAGCGCCTCGGCGTAGGGCGGGATGCTGAGCATGGCGACGCCGTCGACGTCCTCGACCTCGGGGCAGAACATCTCGACCGTGCGGTCGGCGGCGGCCTCGAGGACGGCGTCGGGGTCGGCGTGGCGGGCGATCTCGAGGCAGGTGAGGTAGGTCGGCGGCAGCATGAACAGGTCGCCCCCCTCGACCTTCTCGACCGCCTTCGCGGTCGGCAGCCACATCACCTCGGAGGACTCGGTGGACACGTCGCGCGTGCGCTGGCCCTCGGGCAGGTCGGCGACGAAGAACCAGGTGCGGTAGCGGCGCGGCTCGAAGACCGGCGTCAGCCACCCCGACCAGGCACCGAGCAGGTCGGTGCGCAGCACCAGTCCACGCCGCTCGAGGAAGTCGGTCAGCGACAGCTCGCGCGACTCCAGCGCGACGCGGTCGGCCTCCCAGTCCTCGCCGGTCGTGTCGGCGACGACGTCGTCGGGGGTCGTACCGGCGAGCAGGACGCCGGACTCCTCGAACGTCTCGCGCACCGCCGAGCACACGAGGGCGCGGGCCATCGCCTCGTCGGTGCCGAGCCGGGTGGCCCACTCGGCCGGAGAGGGCCCGGCCCATGCCACCGCGTGGTCGAAGTCGCGCGGGTCGACCCCGCCGCCGGGGAAGACGCAGAAGCCGCCCGCGAACGCCATCGACGTCTGGCGTCGCAGCAGGTAGACCTCCGGGCCCTCGGGGCCGGGGCGCAGGATCACGACGGTCGCCGCGTCACGCGGCTCCGCGGGTGTGCGGGCGCCGGAGGTGAAGGCCGCGGCCTGCTCGACGAGGTGCTCGGGCAGGGGGATGCGACGCAACTCAGCCGACCTCGACGACGAGCTCCACCTCGACGGGGACGTCGAGCGGGAGCACGGGCACACCGACCGCGGAGCGGGCGTGCTTGCCGGCGTCGCCGAAGACCTCGGCGAGGAGCTCGGAGGCGCCGTTGGCGACCTGCGGCTGGCCGGTGAAGTCGGGCGTGGAGGCGACGAAGACGCCGACCTTGACGATGCGCGTGATCGCGTCGAGCGACCCGATCTCGGCCTTGACGGCGGCGAGGGCGTTGAGGGCGCACTGGCGCGCGCAGTCGTAGCCCTGCTCCTGCGTCACCGCGCCGCCCACCTTGCCGATGGCGAGCATCTCGCCGTCGCGGGCGGGCAGCTGGCCGGCGGTGAAGACGAGGTTGCCGCTACGGACGGTCGGGACGTAGGCGGCGACCGGGGGCACCACCTCGGGGACGCTGATGCCCATCTCGGCGAGCTTGGCCTCGGCACCCATGTCAGGCCTCCTTCGGCCGCTTGAGGAACGCGACCAGGCCACCCTGGGCGTTGGTCTGGATGGTGACGAGCTCCCACCCGTCCTCACCGAAGTTGTTGAGCATGAGTGCCTCGTTGTGGAGCGGAATCGGCGCCACCTGGTAGTCCCACTTGGTCATGCTGGGCACCCTACTCGCCCGCGAGGTGGCGCAGCGTGGCCTCCCTCGTGGGCGAGGAGTGGGCGGGAGTGCCGGCGTACGCCGAGGCCACCGGGTGCACCATCACCTCGTCGACGCCGAACTCCGCGGCGAGGGCGGCGATGCGCTCCCGCGCGGTGGGCGCGTCGTCGACGACCCACTTCGCCATCATCCGCCGCAGCAGCGGCTCCTGCTCGGGCACGAGGACGGCCTCGGCCTCCTCGACGAGGCGCTGGGCGAACAGGGGGCCGCCGGCGCGCAGCGCCAGCATCATCTGGGCCTGGGCGAGCGCGAGCCGCTCGGCCTCCTCGCGCGTCTCCGCGACGGCCGCGTTGACGGTGAGGAACGTCTGCGGCTCGGGGTGGTCCGGGCTGGGGCGGTAGGACGAGCGGTAGAGCGCGAGCGCCTCCGCGGTCCCCTCGCCGGCGAAGTGGTGGGCGAAGACGTAGGGCAGCCCACGGTCGGCGGCCAGGCGGGCGGAGTAGTCCGAGGACCCGAGCAGCCACACCGTCGGCACCGTGGCGGCACCCGGCGTCGCGCGCAGCGGCTGGCGTCGCGGCCCCACCTGCATCTCCACGCCCTCGGGAGCCATCAGGGTGCGCACGTCGTCGACGTACTCCGGGAACCGCGCGACCGCGTCGTCGGCCGACTGGGAGCTGCCGCCGCGCAGGACGTAGCGGGTCAGCATGTCGGTGCCGGGCGCACGGCCGATGCCGAGGTCGATGCGGCCGGGGTACGCCGCCTCCAGCAGGGCGAACTGCTCCGCGACGACGAGGGGCGCGTGGTTGGGGAGCATGACACCACCCGACCCGACGCGGATCCGCTCGGTCGCGGCGGCGAGCATCGCGATGAGCACGGGCGGGGTGGTCGCCGCGACCGCCGGCAGGTTGTGGTGCTCGGCCACCCAGTAGCGGGTGTAGCCGAGGTCGTCGGCGACACGGGCCAGCGAACGGGAGGCGGCGAGGGCGTCGCCGGTGCGCTGGTCGCTGCGGACCGGGACGAGGTCGAGGACGGAGAGGGCCGGGGTCACACCCGTCCCAAGCCCGCGCCGCCCTGCCCTATTCCGCCTGCGCCCACCCGCCCCGCCCCGCCCCGTCCGCCCCGGGATCTGTCATACGAAGGCGCACCCATGCGTACGGATCGGCATGACGCTCGCCGTACGCTCCGCACGTGAGCCCCGGCCAGCGCCCCGACGGCGTGCTGTCCCCCGCCTACGTGGCGACGACAGCCGCGACGTTCGCCCTCATCGCGTTCGTGGCGTTCGAGGCGATGGCCGTCGCGACGGTGATGCCGACGGTGGCTCGCGACCTCGACGGCTTCGGGTTCTTCGCGCTCGCCTTCGCCGCGCCGCTGGCCAGCGGCGTGGTCGGCATGGTCGCGGCCGGCGCGTGGAGCGACCGCAGCGGTCCGGCCGTGCCCCTGGTGGTCTCGCTGGCCCTGTTCTCCGCCGGCCTGCTGGTGTGCGGGCTGGCGCCGACGATGGAGGTGCTCCTCGTCGGCCGTGTCGTCCAGGGGCTCGGCGGCGGCGCCCTGGTCGTCGGGCTCTACGTCCTCGTCGGCGTGGTCTACCCCGCGGCGCTCCAACCTGCGATCTTCGCCTCCTTCGCGGCCGCCTGGGTCCTGCCCGCCCTCTTCGGGCCGGGGCTGGCCGCCTGGGTGGCCGGCCAGTGGTCGTGGCGGTGGGTCTTCATCGGGGTCATCGCGTTCGTCGTGGCCGCCCGGGCCCTGCTGTTCCCCGCCCTGCGGCACCTGCCGGCCCACGCGGCCTCCGACGACGTCCCGGCGGCCCGCCTGGGGTGGGCCGTGGTCGGGGCGGTCGCGGTGCTCTCCCTCGAGCTGCTGGGCTCGTCCGGGCGACTCCTCGCGACGCTCGCGGCCGCAGCCACGTTCGTGGTCGTCCTGGTCGCCCTCACCCGGATGCTGCCGCACGGCACCCTCGTGGGCGCCCGGGGGCTTCCGTCGGTCATCGCGACGCGGGGGTTGCTGAGCGGGGTGTTCTTCAGCGCCGAGGCCTACATCGTCTACGTGCTGCAGGACCACTGGGACCTCACGCCCGGCCACGCCGGCATCGCCCTCACCGTCGTCGGGGTCGTGTGGGCGCTCTCCAGCCAGGCGCAGTCGCGCCTGGGCCACCTCGTCCCGCACACCACGGCGATGGTGGCCGGCACGGCCGTGGTCCTGAGCGGCACGGCCCTGCTCGCCGGCACGGTCGCACTGCTCGATGCCGGCCAGACGCCGCCGGCGTGGGCGCCCGCCGCTGCGTACGTCCTCGCCGGCGCCGGGATGGGCTTCGCCTACCCCCGCACCAGCGTCGCGATGCTCGCCGCGTCGAGCGACCGTGACAGGGGAGCCAACTCCTCGGCCCTCTCGGTCGCCGACTCGCTCGGGGCGGCCCTCGCGCTCTCGCTGTCGGGCATCGCCTTCGAGACCGCCGACCGGCAGGGACAGGACCCCTTCCTCGTGGTCTTCAGCCTCGCGGCCGCCGGGGCCGTCGTGTGCGTGGGCGCGGCGCGGCGTACGTCAGTCTGACGCGGTGGGCGCGGGCTCGGCCGGCTCCGCGACCTCGGGCCGGCGCAGGGCCCGCACCACGAGCAGCACGCCGACCAGGATGAGCGGGATGGTCAGCCACTGCCCCATGTTGAGGCCGGTGCGCTCGGCGAACTCGGCCAGCTGGGCGTCGGGCTCGCGGAAGAACTCCACGACGAACCGGGCCAGGCCGATGCCGGCCAGGAACACGCCCGAGAGCAGGCCGGGACGCCAGCGCGCGCGGGTGCGCCAGAAGAGCACCAGCATCACGACGATCATCAGCGCGCCCTCGAGCGCGGCCTCGTAGAGCTGGCTGGGGTGGCGCGGGTCCGGGCCGGCGCCGGGGAAGACGATCGCCCACGGCACGTCCGAGGGGCGGCCCCACAGCTCGCCGTTGATGAAGTTGGCGATGCGTCCGAGCATGATGCCGAACGGCACGTTGACCACGACGTAGTCGCCGAGGCGGACGAAGTCGATGCCGTGCCGCCACGCGAAGAGCCCCATGACGACCAGCACGCCGATCAGGCCGCCGTGGAAGCTCATGCCGCCTCCCCAGATCTTCACGACGTCGCCGGAGGTCCACAGGCTGCGGTCGTAGAAGGTGGCGTACCCCAGTCGTCCGCCGACGATGATGCCGACCGTCGCCCACACCCACAGGTCGTCGACGTGCTCGGGGGTCAGCGGGCTGCCGGGGCGCCGCGACATCCGCTTGAGGTGCCAAGCACCCAGCAGGATGCCGATGATGTACGCCAGCGCGTAGAAGCGCAGCGTGAAGGGGCCGATCTCGATCCCGCTCGGGATCCACAGGGGCAGGACGGAGCTCACCCCCGCATCCTCTCAGGCAGGCTCACACGAGCTCGGGCTCGGTCTTCTCCCTGACCTCGTCCTCGGTGACACCGGGGGCGAGCTCGACGAGCCTGAGCTGCCGCTCGACCAGCGCGCCGGGGACTGCCAGCTCGCCGGTGGCCTTGTCGACCAGGTCGATCACGCACAGGTCGGTGATGATGCGCTGCACCACCCGCCGGCCGGTGTAGGGCAGCGAGCACTCGTTCAGGATCTTCAGCGAGCCGTCTCGCGCCACGTGCTCCATCAGCACGATGACCTTCTTGGCGCCGTTGACCAGGTCCATGGCGCCGCCCATGCCCTTGACCATCTTGCCGGGGATCATCCAGTTGGCGATGTCGCCGTCGGCCGAGACCTGCATCGCGCCCAGGATCGCGGCGTCGATCTTGCCGCCGCGGATCATCCCGAACGACGTCGCGGAGTCGAAGAACGACGCGCCGCGCCGCACGGTGACGGTCTCCTTGCCGGCGTTGATCAGGTCGGCCTGCTCCTCGCCCTCGAAGGGGTAGGCGCCCACGCCGAGGATGCCGTTCTCCGACTGCAGCACCAGCTCCACGTCGTCGGCGACGTAGTTGGGCACCAGGGTCGGCATGCCGATGCCGAGGTTGACGTACGACCCGTCGACCAGCTCCGAGGCCGCGCGGGCAGCCATCTCCTCACGGGTCCAGGCCATCTCAGGCCTCCTCTGCGTTGGTCGGGCGGGGACGGGTGGTGACGCGCTCGATGCGCTTGTCGGCGGCCTGCTCGGGGGTCAGCTCGACGACCCGGGTGACGTAGACGCCGGGGGTGTGCACGTCGTTGGGGTCGATCTCGCCGGGCTCGACGAGCTCCTCGACCTCCGCGATCGTGACCCTCCCGCACATCGCGGCCAGCGGGTTGAAGTTGCGGGCGGAGTCGCGGAAGACGAGGTTGCCGTGGCGGTCGCCCTTCCAGGCACGCACCAGCGCGAAGTCCGCGACGATCGCGTGCTCGAGCACGAACTCCTTGGGCCCCTCGTGGGTCTCGAAGACCTTGGTCTCCTTCGGCGGCGAGGCGATCTCGACGTTGCCCTCGGAGTCGTACTTCCACGGCAGGCCGCCCTCGGCGACCTGGGTGCCGGCGCCGGTGATCGTGTAGAAGCCCGGGATGCCGGAGCCGCCGGCGCGCATGCGCTCGGCCAGCGTCCCCTGCGGGGTCAGCTCCACCTCGAGCTCGCCGGAGAGGTACTGGCGCGCGAACTCCTTGTTCTCGCCGACGTACGACGAGACCATCCGCCGCAGGCGCCGCTCCATGAGCAGCCGGCCCAGGCCCCAGTCGTCCACGCCGCAGTTGTTGGAGACCGCCTCGAGGTCGGTGGTGCCCGCGAGGAGCAGGGCATCGATGAGGACCGACGGGATGCCGCACAACCCGAACCCACCGACGGCGATGGTGGCGCCGTCGGGGATGTCCGAGACCGCCTCCGCCGCGCTGGCGACGACCTTGTCCATGGCGAGCCTTTCTGCGAGTGAGCTCGGAGGCGGGGCCTCCGGGGCCGGGTACGGCCACCCCGATTCAAGGCAGCGGAGGACCGGGCGTCAACACTCCCCGCCGGATCACTCGCCCAATGAGAGCCCGTGGACGGTAGCGTTCACTCAATGGACGCACCCGCCGATGTCGTCGGACGCATCGCCCTGCTCCTGCGGGCCGTGTCCGCAGGGGAGCCCGACGGCACCACGACGAGCAGCTTGGCCCGGCAGTCGGGCCTCGCGCGGCCGACCGCACACCGCCTGCTGAGCAGCCTCGCGGCCGCCGGGCTCACCGAGCGTTCGTCAGATGGGCACTGGGTGCTGGGACCTGAGCTCTTCCTGCTCGGCACCGCTGCCGCCGCGCGGTACGACGTCACGGCGGTGGCCCAGCCGGTCGTGCGGCGACTCTCGCTCGCCACCGGCGAGAGCGCGTTCCTCTCCGCCCGACGCGGGGAGGAGACGATCTGCCTGCTCCGCGAGGACGGCAGCTTCCCCGTGCGCTCGCACGTGCTGTACGAGGGCATCCGCTTCCCGCTCGGCGTCGCCTCGGCCGGCCTGGTCATCCTCTCCTTCCTCGGCGACGCCGAGGTGGAGGAGTGGCTGGGGCGCGCGGACCTCGCCGGCACCTACGGCCCCGCCCACTCCGCCGACGCCGTCCGCGAGCGGGTGGCGAGCACCCGACGGCGGGGGTACGCCGTCAATCCCGGGCTCATCGTGGAGGGGAGCTGGGGCATGGCCGCGGCGGTGTTCGACGCCGAGGACCGGCCGCAGTGGGCCCTGAGCCTGACCGGCATCGAGCAGCGCTTCACGCCCGCGCGCCAGCACGAGATGGGCTCCCTCCTCCTGGAGGCCGCCCACGAGCTCACCCGGGCGCTGCGCCGCTGAACGGGCCGGTCCCGCCGGCCCAGTGGCTATCCTCGCCATCGTGAGCACTCGCACCTCCCCGGGCTCCGCCTCCCCCGACTGGCCGCAGGTGCGCCTGCACGTCGTGACCGGCAAGGGCGGTACGGGCAAGTCCACCGTCGCCGCCGCGCTGGCGCTGGCCCTGGCCCGCTCGGGGCGCAACGTCCTGCTGTGCGAGGTCGAGGGCCGCCAGGGCATCGCCCGGATGTTCGACGTCGACCCGCTCCCCTACGCCGAGCGCCGCCTCGCCAAGGGGCTGCTCGACGAGACCGGCCACGCCGGCCAGGTGCACGCCCTGCACATCGACCCCGAGTCGGCGCTGCTGGAGTACCTCTCGATCTACTACAAGCTCGGCCGCGCCGGGCGCGCGCTCGACAAGTTCGGCGTCATCGACTTCGCCACCACGATCGCGCCGGGCGTGCGCGACGTGCTCCTCACCGGCAAGGTCTACGAGGCGGTGGTGCGCAACTCCCGCAACAAGGACGCGATCACCTACGACGCTGTCGTGCTCGACGCCCCGCCCACCGGTCGCATCGCCCAGTTCCTCGGGGTCAACTCCGAGCTCGCGGGCCTCGCGCGGGTGGGGCCGATCAAGTCGCAGGCCGACAAGGTGATGGACCTGCTGCGCTCCCCGCGCACGGCCGTCCACCTGGTCACCGTGCTGGAGGAGATGCCGGTCCAGGAGACCGCGGACGGCATCGCCGAGCTCCGCGCAGCCGGGCTGCCGGTCGGCGGCGTGGTCGTCAACCAGGTCCGCCCGCGCGACATCGGCCCCGCCGCCCTCGAGCAGATCCGGGCCGGCGAGGTCGACGGGGAGGCGGTGGCCGCCGAGCTCACCCGCGCGCGGGTCGACTGCGACGCCGCGCTCGTCGACCACCTCCTCGCCGAGGCCCGCGACCACGCCGTGCGCCGCGAGCTGGAGGAAGAGCAGCACGAGGTCGTCGCCGCGCTCGACGTCCCGACGTACGAGCTCCCCCGGCTGGCCGGGGGTGTCGACCGCGGCGGCCTGCTCGACCTGGCCGCCCTGATGAGGGAGCAGGGACTGGCATGAGCACTCGTACCGCACCCGTCCTCGACATCGACGCCCTGCTCGACGACCGCGGCACCGGCATCATCGTGTGCTGCGGCTCCGGCGGCGTCGGCAAGACGACGACCTCGGCCGCGCTGGCGCTTCGTGCCGCCGAGCGGGGCCGCAAGGTCGTCGTGCTCACCATCGACCCGGCCCGCCGCCTGGCCCAGTCGATGGGGATCGAGGAGCTCGACAACACCCCGCGCCCGGTGCCGCTGTCGACCTCAACCAGCGAAGAGGGTGGCTCGCTCGACGCGATGATGCTCGACATGAAGCGCACCTTCGACGAGGTGGTCGAGTCGCAGGCCAACCCGGAGAAGGCGCAGCAGATCCTGCAGAACCCCTTCTACGTCGCGCTGTCGAGCTCGTTCGCGGGGACGCAGGAGTACATGGCGATGGAGAAGCTGGGCCAGATCCACCGGCAGGCCCAGAAGGACGGCACCTACGACCTGATCGTCGTGGACACCCCGCCGTCACGCTCGGCGCTCGACTTCCTCGACGCGCCCGAGCGCCTCTCGAGCTTCCTCGACGGCCGCTTCATCCGCCTGCTGCTCGCGCCCGCGCGCGGTCCGGCGCGCTTGATGACCGCGGGGCTGAGCGTGGTGACGAACGCGCTCACCAAGATCCTGGGCGCGCAGGTGCTGCGCGACATGCAGACGTTCGTGGCGGCGTTCGACACGCTCTTCGGCGGCTTCCGACAGCGCGCGGAGAAGACCTTCGCCCTGCTGCAGGCCGACGAGACGGCCTTCCTCGTGGTCGCCACGCCCGAGCCCGACGCGATGCGCGAGGCGGAGTACTTCGTCGACCGGCTCACCGACGACGACATGCCGCTGGCCGGGCTGGTGGTCAACCGGGCCAGCCCACGCCCGCGTACGGACCTCTCGGCCGAGGAGGCCATCACGGCCGGCGACCGGCTGCGCGAGAGCGACCCGGAGTCGCTCGCCGCGGGGCTCCTGCGCCTGCACGCCGACCGGGTGCGCATCGTCGAGCGCGAGACGCAGATCCGTCAGCGCTTCGCCGCGTCACACCCACAGGTGGCCACGGCCGTCGTGCCCGCGATGGCCGGCGACGTGCACGACCTGGAGGGGCTGCGCGAGATCGGCGAGCTGCTCGCCGGTCCTGCAGGCGCCTAGGAGCGGGAGGGGTCAGACCGTCGCGTTGACGCGGTCGCTCTCCTCGCGGTTGCGCGCGGTCTCGAGGATCGTGCGCCACGAGGCCGCCGGGCGACGACGGATGAGGGCGCGGCGCTCACGCTCGGTCATGCCGCCCCAGACACCCCACTCGATCTGGTTGTCCAGAGCCTCGGCCAGGCACTCGGTCCGCACGGGGCAACCCGCGCAGACCGCCTTGGCCTTGTTCTGCTCCGCCCCGCGCACGAAGAGCGCGTCCGGAGTGTCGCCCTTGCAGGCGGCGCGTGAAGCCCAGTCCTCGACCCACATAATGAAATCCCCACGGTGATCCCGGAAAGTCCAGCCGCCCCCATAGCGGCCGATCCTGATCCGTTGACGAAAATTTAACGATTCCCGCGGAAAGGTAAAAGGGGACTTGTGGCTCAAATCGCATAGTCACATGTGACTAGTGGCCCCGGACGACGAGTAGTGGTGCTATGGCGCGCTCCCGTACTCTGGAGCCCATGCCCACGCCCTCCCCGGACGAGCGTCCCGCCTCCAGCCGCGTTGCCGCGCACCTGGCCGTCATGGGTGCCGTCGCCGTGGTGGTCGGCCTCCTCGCCGGCACCCTGGCCCTGCCCTTCGTGGGGGTGGCCGGCCTGGCCGCCAAGGACGTGAGCCGCGGCGTGGTCAACCTGCCGGCCTCGCTCGAGGCTCAGGACCTCGCGCAGAAGACCCGGATCTTCGACGCCAACGGCAACGTCATCGCCTCGCTCTACGACCAGAACCGCATCAACGTCCCCCTCACCCAGATCTCGCGCAACATGGTGACCGCGATCCTCGCGATCGAGGACTACCGCTACTACCAGCACGGCGCGATCGACCTGAAGGGCACCGCACGGGCCTTCATCACCAACCAGGCCCAGGGTGGCGCGGTCCAGGGTGGCTCCTCCATCACCCAGCAGATGGTCAAGCAGACCCTGATGTACCAGGCCGAGACCGAGGAGGAGCGCAAGGCGGCGACCGAGGACACGTACGCCCGCAAGATCCGTGAGCTGCGCTACGCCATCGCGTTCGAGAAGAACTACTCCAAGCACTGGATCCTGGAGCGCTACCTCAACATCGCCTACTTCGGCGACGGCGCCTTCGGCGTGCAGTCCGCCGCGCGGCACTTCTTCTCCAAGAACGCCAAGGACCTCAACGTCCTGGAGTCCGCCACCCTCGCGGGACTGGTGAAGAACCCCGTCGGCTACGACCCGACCGAGTCGCCCGAGCGCGCCCGGACGCGCCGCAACGTCGTGCTCGAGCGGATGGCCCAGCTCGGCGCGATCCCCCAGGAGCAGGCCGACAAGCTCAAGGAGCGCAAGCTCCGCCTCAAGCTGGAGAAGTCACCCAACGGGTGCCAGCAGTCCCAGGCCCAGTTCTTCTGCGACTACGTCGTGCAGTGGCTGCTCAAGGACAAGGCCCTGGGCAAGACCGCCAAGGAGCGCATGACCACCATCAAGAACGGTGGCCTGCAGATCCACACCACGGTCGACCTCGACATGCAGAAGGCGGCCGACACGGCCGTCGCCAACCACGTCTA
>JAJPEO010000046.1 GCA_021166815.1 Nocardioides sp. | reverse complement strand
GTCGACGCCCTTGAACGACGTGCCGAACTTGCCCTGGCCGGTGACCTCGACGAGCGCGGCGGTCATCACCGCCAGCTGGCCCTCGCCGCCACAGTCGGAGGTGAGACGGGCGCCCGGTGTCATCGCCGCGGCGAGGTTGGCGAAGAGCAGGTCGTGGTCGTCGATCCAGTGGAACGCGGCCACGCTCATCACCGCGTCGACCGGCTCGTCGAGGGGGAGTGGTCGGGTCAGGTCGGCCACGACGAGCTCGGCCCGCCCACCGAGCCGGGCCTGCGCCTGCTCGATCATCTGGGCGGAGCCGTCGATGCCGACCAGGCGCACGCCGGGCCAGCGCTCGAGCAGCGCGGCTCCGTCACGGCCGGTGCCGCAGCCCGCGTCGAGGACGCGCTCCTCGCCGGCCAGGTGCATCCGGTCGAGCACGCGTCGGCCCCAGGCGACGTGGGGGAGCGGCAGGGCGTCGTACGCCGCCGCGTCCCACTCGCGGGTGGCCATCAGTCGACGGTGGGGGTGGCCCGGTCGACGATCGACCGCAGGCCGCCGGTGGTGAGGGTGCCGAAGGTGCCGGAGTAGCTGCCGGGCAGGCGGCTGCTGCAGAACGCGTCGGCCACCTCGGCCGGCGCGTGTCGGACGAGCAGCGAGCCCTGCAGGCACGCGGCCATGTGCCCGGCGAGTCGCCGAGCGCCGACTTCGAGGCCGTCGGTGTCGCCGAGGAGCGCGAGGGTGTCGTCGACGGCCCGGTCCAGCCGGGCGTCGCCGCCACGGGCGGCGCCCACCTCGGTGATCCACGCCTCCAGCACCTCCGGCTCGCGCGAGAGCGCCCTCAGCACGTCGAGGGCGTTGACGTTGCCGGACCCCTCCCAGATCGAGTTCAGCGGGGACTCGCGGAACATCAGCGGCAGGCCGCTCTCCTCGACGTAGCCGTTGCCGCCCAGGCACTCCAGCGCCTCGGCCACCATCGCCGGGGTCCGCTTGCACACCCAGAACTTGGCCAGCGGCAGGGCGATGCGGCGCAGGGCCGCCTCGTGGGGGTCGTGCGGACGGTCCACTGCGGCAGCCAGTCGCATGGCGATGGCTGTCGCGGCCTCGGTCTCCACGGCGAGGTCGGCGACGACGTTCTGCATCAGCGGCTTGTCGACGAGCAGCCCGCCGAAGGCGGAGCGGTGCGCCACGTGCCAGGACGCCTCGGCGAGGGAGTGCCGCATCAGCGCCGCGGAGCCCAGCACGCAGTCCAGGCGCGTCGCCGCGACCATCTCGATGATCGTGCGCACCCCGCGGCCCTCGTCGCCGAGGCGCTGGGCCAGGGTGCCGTCGAACTCCAGCTCGCTCGAGGCGTTGGACCTGTTGCCGAGCTTGTCCTTGAGGCGCACGACGTCGAGCTGGTTGCGCGTGCCGTCCTCGAGCACGCGCGGCACGACGAAGCAGGTGACCCCGCCCTCGGTCTGCGCGAGCACGAGGAAGACGTCGTTCATGGGCGCGGAGGTGAACCACTTGTGGCCGTGGAGGGTGTACCAGCCGTGATCGCCCGTGGGCACAGCGCGCGTGACGTTGGTGCGCACGTCGGAGCCGCCCTGCTTCTCGGTCATGCCCATGCCCGCCAGCGCACCGACCTTGTCGGCCCGGCTGCGCACCCCGGGGTCGTACCGGGTCGCCGCGAGCAGTGGGCCCCACTCCTTCGCGATGGCGTCGTCGGCGCGCAGCGCCGGGATCGCGGCGTAGGTCATGGAGATGGGGCAGCCGTGTCCCGGCTCGGTCTGGGACCAGGCGTAGAAGCCCGCCGCGCGACGCAGGTGGGCGTTCGGGTCGTCGGACTCCCACGGAGCGCCCTGCAACCCGTGGTCCACGGCGCGGTCCATCAGCCAGTGCCACGACGGGTGGAAGGTGACCTCGTCGACGCGGTTGCCCCAGCGGTCGTACGGCTTGAGCACCGGGCCGTGCTCGTTGGCCAGCATCCCGTGCTCCCGCGCCTCCTCGGTGCCGGCCTCCGCGCCGAGACCCTCCAGGCTGGCGACGACGTCGGCGGAGCCGTGACGCGTGAGCGCCTCGACCAGCGCCGCGTCCGCGGTGACGACGTTGTGGCCGACCAGCGGGGGAGCCTGGTTCGTGGCGGTGCGGTCTGGCCGGGGGGTACGCGCGTCGATCATGCGGCAACCGTATGCCCCCGCTCGCGCCCGCGGAACGGCAGCGACGCAGACCACAGGCCGCGTTCGCCCGATCGCGACGAGCAGTGACTACGGTGATCCCCATGGTGGAGCGGGCGCGGCAGGAGCAGCTGCCCGCCGTACGAGCCTTCGCGGCCCGCCAGGCCCACCATCTGTGGCGCATCATCGTGGCGACGGTGAGCTCGTGCATCCGGTTCCGGGTCACCGGCCTGGCCGCTGAAGCAGCGTTCTTCGCCGTGCTCTCCGTGCCGCCGCTGGTCTTCGCGCTGGCCGGGGCGATCGGCTTCGTCAGCGACCAGTTCTCGGCCGCCCAGGTCTCCCACGTCCGCAACGCGGTGCTGGCGATCTCGCGGCACGCGCTCACCGCCCGCGCGGTCGACGGCATCATCGCCAAGACGATCGACGAGGTCCTCCAGGGCGGGCGCTACGACGTCATCTCGATCGGCTTCATCCTGGCCCTGTGGTCGGGGTCGCGGGCCCTCAACGTGTTCGTCGACACCATCACGATCATGCACGGCCTCGGAGGCCACCGCGGGATCGTCGAGACCCGCGCGCTGTCGTTCGTCCTGTACGCCCTGGCGATGGTCACCGGGGCGATCAGCATCCCGCTCGTGGTCGCCGGACCGCGGTTGGTCGACCGGGCACTGCCCGAGCGGCTGGACATCCTCAAAGAGCTGTACTGGCCCGTCGTCCTCGTGGTCTGCATCTGCTTCCTCGCGACGCTCTACCACGTGTCCGTACCGGTGCGGACCAACTGGAGCTTCAACCTGCCCGGAGCGGTCTTCTCGCTGTTCTGCTGGATCGCCGGGTCCTACGTCCTGCGCTGGGTGCTCACCGCCACCGCATCCGAGTCGAAGTCGATCTACGGCCCGCTCGCCGCACCCATCGCCGTGCTGCTGTGGCTCTACCTGCTGGCGATCGCGGTCCTCATCGGAGCGGCCGTCAACGCGGCCTTCGACACCGTGTTCCCGCGGCAGGGCACGACTCGTGCGCGCGCGGAGCTCGTGCAACGCCTGCGTGGGCGCCTCGGCGTGCGAGACTCCTGACCGTGCAGCCGACCACGACGTCGCCCGAGCAGCACGGGCGGATCTCGATGCCGGACCGGGATCGGTCCCCCTGGTGGGAGCTCACCCGCCGGCTCCTGGCAGCCGCTGCCATCCTCGTCGGCACCGTCGCGCTGGTCTGGTTCGACCGCGCTGGCTACGTCGACAACACCGACCCCACGGGCGAGGTCGACCTCGTCGACGCGATCTACTACACGACCGTCACCCTGAGCACCACCGGCTACGGCGACGTGACGCCGCTGTCGAGCTCGGCCCGACTGGTCAACGCATTCCTGATCACCCCGTTGCGCATCGCCTTCCTGGTCCTGCTCATCGGCACCACCATCGAGGTCCTGGCCACCCAGGGCCGTGAGTCGTTCCGCATCGCCCGCTGGAGGAAACGCATGGGGCACGAGCAGCACATCGTCGTCGTCGGCTACGGCACCAAGGGGCGCAGCGCGGCCCGCACGATGATCAAGAACGGCTACGACCCGGCCTCGGTCGTCGTGGTCGAACCGAGTCCCATCGCCATCGCCGACGCCCACCGCGACAAGATGGTGGTGGTCTCCGGCGACGCCACCAAGCGCGGCGTCCTGCGCCAGGCCGGCATCGAGAAGGCGAGCCACGTGCTGGTCACGACCGACCGCGACGCGACCAACGTCCTGGTCACCCTCACCACCCGTCAGCTCAACGAGGACGCCTACATCGTCGCCGCGGCCGGCGAGCACGAGAACGGGCCCCTGATGCGCCAGTCAGGGGCCAACTCCGTCATCACGTCCTCCGACGCCGTGGGCCGCCTCCTCGGGTTGTCCTCGATGTCACCGATGCTCGGCTCGGTGCTGGAGGACCTGCTCACCTACGGCACGGGCCTGGAGGTCGCCGAGCGTGAGCTGCTGCTGTCCGAGGTCGGCAAGCAGCCCCAGTCGCTGTCCGACCAGGTGATCGCGGTGATCCGCGACGAGAAGTCGTACCGCTACTACGACCCGGTGGTGTCGCTGCTGGCTCGTGGTGACCGCCTGATCGTGGTCCGCCCCGCCACCGAGCTGCCGTGGGCGCCCCGGCCGGGCACGCACGGCGAGGACGTCGCGGACGAGGACGACTGACCGCTCGTTCGAATCCAGGTGCGCTGTGCGCACCTGCGGTGCCACGATCGCGGCATGTCAACACTCCACCACGTGGTCGAGGGCTCAGGGCCGGTCGTCGTGCTCATCCATGCCGGGGTGGCGGACCTCCGGATGTGGGACGTGCAGGTCGACACCCTCACGGCGAGCCACACGGTGGTGCGCTGTGACCTTCCCGGCTACGGCGGCTCGGTTCCGGACGTCGACACCTCCCACGCCGAGTCCGTGCTCTCCCTGCTCGACGAGCTCGGCGTCGAGGGGTTCGCGCTCGTCGGAGCGTCCTACGGCGGCTACGTCGCGCTCCAGGTCGCGTCAGCGGTTCCCGACCGGGTCGAGCGGATGGTCCTCCTCGATGCAGCCGCCGACCTCGTGGAGCCGGACGAGTCACTGCGCGCTGTCTGGCGGCAGGAGGCGTCGCTGGTCGAGGCCGGTGACCTCGCCGGTGCGACGGCGCTGATGGTCGACACCTGGGTCGGTCCGGAGGCGGACGACGAGCACCGGGCACTGGTCCGGGACATGCAACGCCGTGCGTACGACCTTCAGCTGGCGGCTGACGACGACGAGGAGGCTCCGGACCTGCCGGTGGCCCTCTCCAGCATCGACGCCCCGGTCACGGTGGTGGTGGGGCAGCACGACCACGCCTTCTTCAAGGCCACCGCGCGTGCCTTGGTCGACGGACTCCCGCGCGCTGACCTGGTCGAGCTCCCGTGGGCTGGGCACCTGCCCTCGCTGGAGCGTCCCGTCGAGACCGCTCGGCTGGTGGCCGCGGTCCTGGGCTGAGCCAGACGGGGTCTGGGCGGCCCCGGTTGCTAGCTGGCGTCGGAGTACACGAGGTGGGTCCCACAGTGCAGGCAGCGGAACAGGTAGCCGGTCAGGTCGCCGTCTCGGTTCATCCAGGCAATCTGCCGGTCGGCCTCGCGCGCGTCGACGCCCAGCTGGGCCAAGTCGGCTCGCAAGGACTCGAGCGCGTCTGGCAGGTCCTTCACGTCGTCCCAACCGACCCTTCCGAGGAAGGCTGCGGCATCGGCGCAGTGATAGAGCCAGCGCTCCTGCTGCCAGCCCATGAAACCAGGAGTTCGGCGCGCGACTTCCTGGACCACGGCCGAAGGCACGCCCTCCGGGGCGCCCCACCCGTCGGTGAACTCCGCGGGCTCCCCGTCGGGGTGCGCCAGCTGCGTCGAGGCCGTGCCGTCGGCGATGCAGCGCAGGCACAGGACGTCGACCTGGCGACCGATGATGGCGGGCAGGTACTTGTGGCCGGCCGGTTCGCCGCACACGTCGCAGGGCTCGTCCGACTCGGTCGCTGACCCGGTGGCGACGGGGTCAGGGTGATACCGGAAGCTCGGCACGGGCGTGTTCACAGACAACACCTTCGCACTGCCCTCGCGTGCGTGGGGACCCCGCGGCTTCGTCGCCCCGCTCATGGGGTGGCGCAGCGCG
>JAJPEO010000264.1 GCA_021166815.1 Nocardioides sp. | reverse complement strand
CGACGCGCTTCCCCAAGGACGCCGTACGCCGCTTCTCCTCGCTGCCTGACTGCGGCGACTGGATCCACCGCCTCAAGGTCGTCGGCATCGACCTGCGCGACCCGACCCAGGTGGTCTCGCTCGCCGACGACGTGGCCGCGGCCGGCCCGCTCGACATCCTGATCAACAACGCCAGCCAGACCGTACGCCGCACCCCCGGGGCCTACGCCCCCCTGGTCGAGGCCGAGTCGCTCCCGCTGCCGACCGACGTGGACCTGCCCGAGCTGGTCACCTTCGACCGCATCTCCGAGGCCCACCCGGCGGCCATCGCGGGGGCGCTGTCGGACACCGCGGTCGCCCACCACGAAGGCGAGTCGGAGGAGCACGCCGTGGCGGTCCACAACGCGGCGACCCTCACGGCGCTCGCGCTGAAGGCGGGCCACGCCTCGCTGGACGCCCACCTCGCCGGCACGGCCGTCGACGCCGGCGGGCTGCTGCCCGACGTCCAGCTCAACAACTCCTGGACCCAGACGGTCGGCGAGGTCGACCCGCTGGAGCTGCTCGAGGTCCAGCTGTGCAACTCGATCGCGCCGTTCCTGCTGGTCTCGCGGCTGCGTCCCGCGCTGGCGGCAGCCGCGGCGGCCGCGCCCTCGAAGCGCTCGTACGTCGTGAACGTGTCGGCGATGGAGGGGCAGTTCTCGCGGCGCTACAAGGGGCCGGGCCACCCGCACACCAACATGGCCAAGGCCGCGCTCAACATGATGACGCGGACGAGCTCGGGCGAGATGTTCGAGACCGACGGCATCTTGATGACCGCCGTGGACACCGGCTGGATCACCGACGAGCGGCCGCACCACGAGAAGCTCCGCATCGCCGCCGAGGGGTGGCACGCGCCGCTCGACCTGGTCGACGGCGCCGCCCGCGTCTACGACCCGATCGTGCAGGGCGAGGCCGGCACGGACGTCTACGGCTGCTTCGTGAAGGACTACCAGCCCTCACCCTGGTGACCTGACAGACTCCCGGCCATGAGCCTGGAGAGCGCCGAACAGTTCCACGCCAGGGTGGCCGCGGCCACCGACGCCGAGGGCCGGCTGCCGGTCGCGATCGAGGCCATGCCGGGCTGGGACGTCTTCCCGTTCGAGCTCGAGGGGCTGCGCATCAAGCCGCTGCAGCCGCTGGTCGACGCGGAGCCGCCGCGGCAGGGCGAGGACCCGGCCAGCTGCTATTGCCGGCAGCCCGTCCCGCCCGGGAAGGCGGCGTGGATTGCGTGGTCCAACGAGCGCTGGACCCTGTCCGAGATCGGCAGCCAGCTGCCGGTGACGCTGCTCCTGCAGCCGCGGGCGCACCACGACGTCGCCGACCTCCCCGACGACCTGGCCGGCGAGATGGGGCGCCTGATCGTGGCGATCACCGCGGCCGTCGAGGAGCTGCCGAGCGTGGGGCGCTGCCACATGGCGAGGTACGGCGACGGCGGTGCGCACGCCCACCCGTTCTTCTTCGGCCGTCCGGCCCGGATGATGCAGCTGCGCGGCTCACCGCTGCTGGACTGGGAGGAGAACCTCCCGGTGGTGCCGGAGGACGTACGCCGCGCCAACGCCGGCCACGTCGGGCGGCGCCTGGCCGAGCGCCTCGGGGGCACCGGGCCGGCCTGGGAGGCCTGAGGCGTCCGGGCTCAGCCCTGGTCGCCGCGCTCGATGTTGACCATCCACGCGATGCCGAAGCGGTCCGTGAACATGCCGAACTCGGCACCCCACGGCGCGACCGCGAGTGGCTGGGTGACCTGGCCGCCGGCCGAGAGGCCCTCGAACCAGCCGCGGGCCGCGTCGGCGTCACCACTGTCGCAGGAGATGCTGACCGAGACGTTGTCGCCGTAGGTCACCTGCACCATCTCCGGCGGAGCGTCCGCGCCCATCAGCGTGAAGCCCTGCGGCGTCTCGAGCTGGGCGTGCATGACCTGGTCGGCCATGGGTCCCTCCATGCCCATCTCGCCGAACGTCGACACCACGAGGTCGCCCCCGAGGACGGACCGGTAGTGCTCCATCGCCTCGCGGGCCGAGCCGTCGGGGAAGTTGAGGTACGGGTTGAGCCTGCTCGCCATGGCGGATCCTCCTCGGTTCAGTCCTTGGGGCCCCAGTTGGAGCCGGGTTCCTGGTCGGGACGGGGCCGGCTGTCGCCGACGTGGCGACGGTAGTGCTCGTCGTGGCGGTCGCGAAGGGCCTCGTCCCACTCCTCGCTGTCGTAGTCGGGCGCGGCCTTGATGGCGGCCTTCGACATGTTGACGATGACCGTCTTCTTCTCGTGGTCGATCCCGGCGACGGCGCCCGCGGGGATCAGGCGCTTCTTGCCCAGGATCCACCAGCCCGTGTCGACCACCAGCCAGGAGCCGGACACGTCGCTGCTCATCTCGTCGATCTTGCCGATCGAGCCGCCCTCGGCGTCGACGTCGTAGCCGACGAGGTCGCCGTCCTCGGCCCAGTCCTTGTCGCGGTAGCTCCACACGGTGTCGCTCACGAGCGCGTCCTTCCGTTCGGCGGTGGCTGAACCTGTCACACAACCACGCCGTCCGGCCGGGGCGTCACACCCCCGAGGGGGCCTCGTCCGGACACGACTCCGCCCCGGCCCCTGGTGGGGTCGGGGCGGGGCGTCGGGTGTCAGTACCTGCTGTACGGCTCGTAGTACTCCGAGTGGGCCGTACGGGTGTCGTCGCCCCACGTGGTCTTGTCGTAGTCGGGGGCGTCCTTGATCTGGTCCTTGGTCATCGAGACCATGACCTTCTCGTTCTCGTGGTCGACCCCGGTCACGGCGCCGGCGGGGATGAGCCGCTTCTTGCCGAAGATCCAGAAGCCCGTGTCGACGACCATCGAGGACGCGCCTGCCTCCATGGAGGCCTCGTCGATCTTCCCGATGGAGCCGTCGGTGGCTTCGACGTCGTAGCCCACCACGTCGCGGTCAGCGGTCCAGGTGGTGTCGCGGTAGTTCCACATGTCGTTCATGTGTTGTTCCCTCCTTGGTGTCGGTTGTGCCGAACGCCTTCGACGCAACCACACGACCCGGAGGGCTTCCACACCCCGGCGGGGGCCCCATGCCGATATTGCCCCCGAAGGGGTGCAAGCCTGGGACGGATGGGGCCAACGTGGCCCCGTCAGCCCGGATCAGATGCCCGAGTGGCCCTCGAGGAGCTGGCTGAACGGGGTGACCTCGTCCTCGATCCTGGTCCCGGCCGTGCGGCGGGGACCACCGGCCGCGTTGGGGGTGAAGCCGACGGCGTAGCCCCCCTGACTCAGCACCGACACGGCGAGCTCGGCCGCGGCGCGGCTGACCCGGTCGGCCAGGCCCTTGTCACCGAAGTCCTCGGTGGCGGCGAAGACGCCGGTCGGCACCACGACCGCGCGCAGGTAGGCGAACAGCGGGCGCATCGCGTGGTCGAGGACCAGCGAGTGGCGCGCGGTGCCGGCGGTGGCGCCGATCAGCACCGGCATGCCGTTGAGCGCGTCGGTGTCCAGCGCGTCGAAGAACATCTTGAACAGGCCGCTGTAGGACGCGGTGAAGACCGGTGACACGGCGATCAGGCCGTCGGCCGAGGAGACCTGCTCGCGCACGCGGGTCAGCCCGGCGGTGGGCACGCCCCCGCTGGTCATGAACGTCGCCAGCTCGCCGGCGAGCTCGCGCAGCTCGATGAACTCGACCTCCAGGCCTTCGCCGCGGGCGGTCACCTGGGCGGTCACCGCCTCGGCGAGCTGGTCGGCCAGCAGCCGGGTCGACGACGGGACCGAGAGCCCCGCGGTGACCACCACGACCCGACGGCTCATGCCGTCACCCCGGCACCGGAGGCCGCCGCCTCGGCGGCCTTGCGGACCTTGACGGGCTCGACCGCGTGGTGCAGCGAGTCCGGGCCGGCCGCGACGAGCGAGGCGTGGGTGGGCGGGTCGCTGGGGACGTGGGCCGGACGGCGGCGCTCGAACTCCGTGCGCAGCACCGGCACGACCTCCTTGCCGAGGATCTCGATCTGCTCGAGCACCGTCTCCACCGGCAGGCCGGCGTGGTCGATGAGGAACATCTGGCGCTGGTAGTCACCGACGTAGTCGGCGAACCCGAGCGTGCGCTCGATGACCTGCTCCGGGGTGCCGACGGTGAGCGGCGTCATCTCGGAGAAGTCCTCCAGGGACGGTCCGTGGCCGTAGACGGGCGCGTTGTCGAAGTAGGGGCGGAAGACCTTCTTGGCCTCGGCCTCGGTCTCGGCCATGAAGACCTGGCCACCGAGACCGACGTACGCCTGGTCCGCGGCGCCGTGACCGTAGTGCTCGAACCGGCGACGGTAGAGCTTCACCATCTGCTCGGTGTGCTCCTTGTTCCAGAAGATGTGGTTGTGGAAGAAGCCGTCGCCGTAGTAGGCCGCCTGCTCGGCGATCTCGGGGCTGCGGATCGAGCCGTGCCAGACGAAGGGCGGGGTGCCGTCGAGCGGCGCCGGGGTCGAGGTGTAGCCCTGCAGCGGGGTCCGGAACTCGCCCTTCCAGTTGACGACCGGCTCGCGCCAGAGCAGGCGCAGCAGGTGGTAGTTCTCCACGGCGAGCTTGATGCCGTCGCGGATGTCCTTGCCGAACCAGGGGTAGACCGGGCCGGTGTTGCCGCGGCCCATCATCAGGTCGACGCGGCCGCCGGAGAGGTGCTGCAGGAACGCGTAGTCCTCGGCGATCTTGACCGGGTCGTTGGTGGTGATGAGCGTGGTCGAGGTCGACAGGATCAGGTTCTCGGTCTTCGCCGCGATGTAGCCCAGGTGGGTGGTGGGCGAGGAGGCGACGAACGGCGGGTTGTGGTGCTCGCCGGTCGCGAAGACGTCGAGGCCGACCTCCTCGGCCTTGAGCGCGATCCGCGTCATCGCCTCGATGCGCTCGCCCTCGCTGGGGCGATTGCCGGTCGTCGGGTCGACGGTGACGTCGCTGACGCTGAAGATGCCGAACTGCATGGTGCCCCTCCGGTGCGGAAGCCTAGGTAGTTGAACTTTCTATCAGAGTGAACCGCGGTCGCTGTCACGCTATTCCTCTCCCCTGTTCTGGGGGCATTCGGTCCTCCCACCGCGGGCGGGCTGAGCCACGGGCGCGCCCCCCCTGTCCGCCCCGAGCCAATTAAGTTACGGTCACACCCGTCACAAATGGACACGTGATCGCCACGTCAGACGTTCGGGAGTTGGACATGAGCATCGCCGAGAAGGAGCCCGCCACCGGATCAGCGGGCGGCCCGGACGGAACCTGGGGCGACGCGCCCCGCGCCCACCTGATGATCGGGAAGGGCTGGGTCCAGGGCGTCGCCCTGGTGATGCTCTTCAGCTTCTTCATCATGGGCATCCTCACCTACCGCACCTACACGGCCTCGATGCCCGAGCCGGAGCGAGTCGTCTCCGAGTCGGGCGAGGTCCTCTTCGACCGCGCCGACATCAAGGAGGGCCAGCGCCTCTTCCTCGCGCGCGGCCTCCAGCAGTACGGCTCGATCCTCGGCCACGGCGCGTACCTCGGGCCCGACTGGACCGCCGACTACCTGCGCCGCTCCACCGACCACACCCTGGAGGCCTTCCAGGAGCAGGGCGTGGAGGACGCGACGGTCGCGGTGCGCGACGAGTACCGCACCAACCGCTACGACAAGGACTCCGAGACGCTGGTCTACACCGACGCCCAGATCGCGGCGTTCGAGGACCTCAAGCAGCACTACGCCGACTACTTCGGTCCCGATGCCCGCAAGTACGGGCTCCTCGAGGACACCATCAGCGACCCCGAGCAGATCCACCAGGTCACCGCGTTCTTCTCCTGGACGGCCTGGGCCGCCGCGGCCGAGCGTCCGGGCCACAGCTACTCCTACACCAACAACTGGCCCGCCGAGCCCGCCGTCGACAACGGCCCCACCCCCGACCTGATCGTGTGGTCCGGCCTGTCCCTGGTGGTGCTGCTGGGCGGCACCGGCATCCTGTTCGCGATCTACGGCAAGTGGAGCCGCGAGATCGGCTGGCACGCCGAGGAGGCCCCGGCGCTGTCGTTCAAGCAGCCCGGCGAGGTGCCGCTGACCCCCGGCCAGCGCGCCACCGCTTGGTTCTTCTTCGTCGTCGCGCTGCTCTTCGTCGTCCAGACACTGGTGGGCGCGGCCACCGAGCACTACCGCGCCGACACGACCAGCTTCTTCGGCATCGACATCATCGTCGAGCTCCTGCCGTTCAACCTGGCCCGTACGTGGCACCTGCAGCTCTCGCTGTTCTGGACGGCCGCGTCGTTCCTCGCCGCCGGCATCTTCCTCACCCCCTACATCGCCCGTCGCGAACCGAAGGGGCAGGGCACGCTCGCCTACATCCTGCTCGGCGCGGTGGCGGTGGTCGTCTTCGGCTCGCTGGCCGCGGAGGCGCTCTCGATCCACGGTGTCTCGTGGGCCAAGGGCCCGCTGTTCGAGCAGCAGTGGGAGTACCTCGACCTGCCACGCGTCTTCCAGATCCTGCTCAGTGCAGGCATGTTCATCTGGATCGCGATCATCTTCCGCGGCATGCGCGCGCGGCTGAAGGGTGAGCACAAGGGCAACATGCCGTGGCTGTTCTTCTTCTCGGCCCTGGCGATCCCGGCGTTCTACGCGGTCGGCCTGCTGGCCCGCACCGAGACCCACATCTCCGTCGCCGAGTTCTGGCGCTTCTGGGTGGTCCACCTGTGGGTCGAGGACTTCCTCGAGCTCTTCACCACGGTGATGGTCGCCTACATCTTCGTGCTGCTGGGCGTGGTGCGTGAGCGCATCGCGCTGGGCATCATCTTCCTCGACATCATCCTGTACTCCATGGGTGGCGTGATCGGCACGATGCACCACCTCTACTTCTCCGGGACGCCGGTGGAGCACATGGCGCTCGGCGCGATGTTCTCGGCCGCCGAGGTGATCCCGCTGACGTTCCTCACCGTGGAGGCGTGGACGTTCATGCAGCTCGGCGCCCGCCAGGAGGGCAAGTCCACGACCCCGTTCCCGCACCGCTGGGCGGTGATGTTCCTCGTCTCCGTGGGGTTCTGGAACTTCCTGGGCGCCGGCGTCTTCGGCTTCCTCATCAACCTGCCGATCGTCAGCTACTACCAGATCGGCACGGCGCTCACGGCCAACCACGGCCACGCCGCGATGATGGGCGTCTACGGCATGCTCGCGGTCGCGCTGGCGATGTTCGCCCTGCGCTACCTCATCCCGGTGGACAAGTGGCCCGAGAAGATGGCGAAGCTCTGCTTCTGGAGCCTCAACATCGGCCTGGCGTGGATGGTGTTCGCCACGCTGCTCCCGCTGGGCGTCCTGCAGCTCTACCACTCGGTCGGCGAGGGCTACTACGAGGCGCGGTCGCTGGGCTACATCACCTCGACCGGCAACAAGCTCCTCGAGTGGGGCCGCCTGCCCGGTGACGTGCTGTTCATCGTCGGCGGCACCCTGCCCTTCCTCTACATCACCTTCCTGGGCGTGAAGAACTTCCGCCGCGGCGAGACCACCCACGAGCTGGGCCACGCGCCGCTGTTCGTCGAGCAGGAGCCCGTCGCGGCCGGCTCGCAGGACGAAGGGACGAAGTGACCACGCCGTACGTCGCCGCCAGCCTCGCCGCACCCTCGGTGCCGGTGGCGCTGGTGGCGGCGTACGCGCTGGTGCTGCTGGCCGTCGCCTGGGGCTTCGACGTGATGTCCCAGCGGGTCGCCCGGCGCTCCAACTCGTGGCGTACGGGCACGTTCACCTACCACGAGGACCACGACGCCTGGCAGTGCCCGGAGGACCAGTGGCTGTGGCCGAAGTCGTTCGACCCCGAGAACCGGGTCATGCGCTACCGGGCCAGCCCGAGCGTCTGCAACGGCTGCCCGGTCAAGAAGACCTGCACCACCTCCGACCACGGCCGCGAGATCACCCGCGAGTACGACCCGTGGCCCTACAGCGAGGCCGGCAAGTTCCACCGCGGCATCTCGGTGATGGTGGCCGTCGTCGCCCTCGTCCTGCCGGGAGCGATGCTGCTCTTCGGCACCCACAACCTCACCGACGTGCTGGTCCTCACCGGCACGATCCTCGGTGTCCTCCTGGCCAGCATGCCGCTGGCCCGGCACCTGTGGCACACGCCCGACGGCTTCCCCGAGCACGTGTCGCAGGACCTCGTCTACCGTCCCGTCGCCAAGCGCGACCCCTACAAGACCACCTGGGGCACCCAGGGGAAGGCCTGACCCGTGCCAACGACCTGGCTGATCATCGTCCTCGTCCTCCTGCTGCTGGGGGGCATCCTGCTGCGGCTGTCGCTGCGGATCATCACCGAGTACGAGCGCGGCGTCGTGTTCCGGCTCGGCCGGCTGCGGCCCGTCGCCGGCCCTGGCCTGGTGGCGCTGGTGCCGGTGCTCGACCGCCTCGAGCGCGTCGACATGCGTGTGGTGACCCTGACCATCCCGCCGCAGGAGATCATCACCCGCGACAACGTCCCGGCCCGGGTCAACGCGGTCGTGCTCTTCCGCGTCGTCGACGCCGTCAAGGCGATCATGGAGGTGGAGAACTTCGCCGTCGCGACGTCGCAGATCTCCCAGACCACGCTCCGGTCGGTGCTCGGTCGCGCCGAGCTCGACCAGATCCTGGCCCACCGCGAGGACCTCAACGAGGAGCTGGCCAAGATCATCGCGCAGCAGACCGAGCCGTGGGGCGTCAACGTCGAGGTCGTCGAGGTCAAGGACGTCGAGATCCCCGAGCAGATGCAGCGGGCCATGGCCCGCGAGGCCGAGGCCGAGCGCGAGCGTCGCGCCAAGGTCATCAGCGCCCGGGGCGAGCTGCAGGCCTCGACCGAGCTGCGCGACGCCGCCAACACGCTCAGCCAGTCGCCGGCCTCGCTCCAGCTGCGCGACCGGCAGACCCTCCTCGAGCTGGGTGCCGACCAGAACTCCACCGTGGTGTTCCCGCTGCCCATGGACCTCATCGGCCCGCTGCTGAGCCGGTTCGCCCCGGAGCAGGTCCCCGCGGCGACGGAGGTCGCGAAAGCGCCGAACGAGGTTGTCGACCCGACCTAGAGTGAGGGAGTGAGAGCGGACTCCGTCGTCGGCCCCGGCCAGGGTCGCGTCCTGGAGTCCCTGCGTGCCCACGAGGGTCCCACCACGATCGCCGAGCTCGCCCTGGCGACCGGCCTGGGCGAGAGCACGCTGCGTGCTCACCTCACCGCGCTCGCCGACTCCGGCCTCGCGACACGGCTGCCGGTTCGCTCGGGCCGTCGCGGCCGACCCCAGTGGGCCTACGTCGCGCGCGAGCCCGAGAACGCCGGCCTGGTGCGTGCCCTCGCCAGCGCCCTGGAGGCGGCGCGGCCGCCGAGTGCCGCCTTCCTCCCCGAGGCCGTCGTCGCCGGTCGCGAGTGGGGCTCCCGCGTCGCCGACGACCTCGCCCCGCTCATCGACTCAGCCACGTCCGACGCCGAGCGCCTGGACATGGCGCTCACCCACGCCGGGTTCGAGCACGAGGCCGACGTCGACGCCGTACGCATCACCGCCTGCCCGCTGATCGGCCTGGCCCGCGACCACACCTCGGTCGTGTGCGCCGCCCACCTCGGCATGCTGCAGGGCGTCCTCGACCGCGAGGAGGGCGTCGACCTCGTCCCCTTCGTCGCCGGCGGGTGCCTCATCTCCGTGCGCTGACTCCCTGTCCTGCCAGGCCTTGCCGCCCATACCCCTTGGGGGTATGGTCGAAGCATGAGCGAGAAGCACGGCCACCTCGAGCACGACGACGACGCCAAGCTGGCCCACCTCAAGCGGCTGCGCCGCATCGAGGGCCAGGTGCGCGGCCTGCAGCGGATGGTCGAGGAGGAGAAGTACTGCATCGACATCCTCACCCAGGTCTCCGCCACGACGCGGGCCCTGCAGTCGCTCGCACTCGTGCTGCTCGACGACCACATGTCCCACTGCGTCGTCGAGGCCGCCCGCAAGGGCGGGGCCGAGCAGGACGAGAAGCTCAAGGAAGCAGCCGACGCGATCGCCCGCCTGGTGCGGTCGTGACCACCCACCCCCGAGGAGACAACGACATGAGCGAGACCGCCACCTACACCGTCACCGGCATGACCTGCGGCCACTGCGCCGCCAGCGTGACCGAGGAGATCACCGGCATCGCGGGCGTGGAGAACGTCGACGTCGTGGTCGAGACCGGTGCCGTGACCGTCACCAGTGCCCAGCCCCTCGACGAGGCCGACGTCCGCGCCGCCGTCGAGGAGGCCGGCTACCAGCTGGCATGAGCACCACCGACCTCGACCTGGCCATCGAGGGCATGACCTGCTCCTCGTGCGCCAACCGCATCGAGCGCAAGCTCAACAAGCTCGACGGCGTCACGGCCAGCGTCAACTACGCGACGGAGAAGGCCCACGTGACCTTCCCCGAGACGATCACGCCCGAGGAACTCATCGCGACGGTGGAGGCAGCCGGGTACGCCGCCTCCCTGCCCCGTACCGGGGAGCCCGAGGTCGCCGAGGGCGACGAGCCGATCGACCCGCTGCTGCAGCGCCTGCTGGTGTCGGCCGCGCTCAGCATCCCGGTCATCGCACTGTCGATGGTGCCGGCGTGGCAGTTCACGAACTGGCAGTGGCTGTCGCTGACCCTGGCTGCCCCCGTGGTCGTGTGGGGCGCCTGGCCGTTCCACCGAGCGGCGTGGACCAACGCCCGCCACGGGGCGGCGACGATGGACACCCTGGTGAGCGTCGGTGTTCTCGCCGCCTTCGGGTGGTCGGTCTACGCCCTGTTCTGGGGCCACGCCGGCATGCCGGGCATGACCCACGAGTTCGAGATCACGATCGCCCGCACCGACGGCGCCTCCAACATCTACCTCGAGGCCGCGGCGGGCGTGACCACGTTCATCCTGCTGGGGCGCTGGCTGGAGCACCGCTCCAAGCGCCAGGCGGGAGCGGCGCTGCGCGCCCTCATGGAGCTGGGGTCCAAGGACGTCGCGGTGGTCCGGGACGGTCGCGAGGTCCGCATCCCCATCGACCAGCTCGCGGTGGGCGACGAGTTCGTCGTACGCCCCGGCGAGAAGGTCGCCACCGACGGCGAGGTCGTCGAGGGCACCTCCGCGGTCGACGAGTCGATGCTGACCGGCGAGTCCGTCCCGGTCGAGATCGGCCCGGGATCCCCCGTGGTCGGCGCCACCGTCAACTCCGGCGGGCGGCTGCTCGTCCGCGCCACCCGCGTGGGCGGCGACACCCAGCTCGCCCAGATGGCACGGCTGGTGGAGCAGGCCCAGGCCGGCAAGGCCGAGGTGCAACGCCTGGCCGACCGCATCTCCGGCGTCTTCGTGCCGATCGTGATCGCGCTGGCGATCGCCACCCTCGCGGGATGGTTGATCGCGACGGGCGAGCCCGCGGCCGCGTTCACCGCAGCCGTCGCCGTCCTCATCATCGCCTGCCCCTGCGCCCTCGGCCTGGCGACCCCGACCGCCCTCATGGTCGGGACCGGCCGCGGAGCCCAGCTCGGCATCCTCATCAAGGGTCCCGAGGTGCTGGAGTCCACCCGCCGCGTCGACACCGTGGTGCTCGACAAGACCGGCACGGTGACGACGGGACAGATGACGGTCCTCGACGTCGTGGCCGCCGACGGTGAGTCCGAGGACGACGTACGCCGCCTGGCCGCCGCGGTCGAGGCCGCCTCCGAGCACCCGATCGGCCGGGCCGTGGCCGCCGCCTTCCGAGGCGACCTGCCGGCGGTGGAGGGGTTCAAGAACGTGCCCGGGCTCGGCGTCGAGGGCGTGGTCGAGGGACACGCGGTCGTGGCCGGACGGCCGCGGCTGCTGGCCGACTGGTCCCAGCACCTGCCCCCCGAGCTCACCGCCGCGGTCGAGGGCGCCCACGGCCAAGGGGCGACCGCGATCGCCGTCGGCTGGGACGGCCGGGCCCGCGGGGTCGTCGTGGTCGGCGACTCGGTCAAGGAGACCAGCGCCGAGGCCGTACGTCACCTGCGCGAGCTGGGGCTGACCCCGGTGCTGCTGACCGGTGACAACGAGGCGGCCGCCCGCGCGGTCGCGGCCGAGGTCGTCGCCGAGGTGATGCCCGCCGACAAGGTCGCCGAGGTGCAGCGCCTCCAGGCCGCCGGCAAGGTCGTGGCGATGGTGGGCGACGGTGTCAACGACGCCGCCGCGCTCGCCCAGGCCGACCTCGGCCTGGCCATGGGCACGGGCACCGACGTGGCCATCGAGGCCAGCGACCTCACGCTCGTGCGAGGCGACCTCCGCGTCGCCGCCGACGCCATCCGGCTCTCGCGCCGGACGCTGCGCACGATCAAGGGCAACCTGTTCTGGGCGTTCGCCTACAACGTGGCCGCGATCCCCCTGGCCGCCGCCGGGCTGCTCAACCCGATGCTCGCCGGGGCCGCGATGGCGTTCTCGAGCGTCTTCGTGGTGACCAACAGCCTGCGGCTGCGCGGCTTCCGAGCGACGGCCGGTGACGAGATTCCCACCCATCAGGGTCGAAAATCCGTCACCGCCCTCGCGGCATGATGACCGCACACCCCACTCGGAGGAGGACCCCATGGGCCTGTTCGACCTGCTGAAGCCGACGAGCGCGGAGTCCAAGGAGGCTCGCGCCGCGCTGGACGCCGCCCACGACGCCCGGCCCGACGACGGCGCCATCGGCAAGCTCGTCGACATGCTGCTCGACACCGGGCTCGACGGCCGGGGTCCGCTCAGCTCGGCCCGACAGGTGGCCGACGAGCTGCTCCTCGAGGCCGGCGGCAACCACGAGGAGGCCATTCGCGCCGTCGCGCGCGGCACCCTCGTCCGCGGCGGGATCGGGGGCTTCCTCTCCGGCCTGGGCGGCTTCGTGACGATGCCGGTCTCGCTGCCGGTCAACCTGGCGGAGTTCTACGTCCAGGCGGTCCGGATGGTGGGAGCCGTCGCCCACCTGCGCGGCTACGACCTCTCCGACGCGCGGATCCGTACGGCAGTCCTGCTGACCCTGGTCGGCTCGGACACCGACGAGGTGCTCCGCAAGGCGGGCATGACCTCGGCCACGGGCGGGGTCGCCCGGGTGGCGCTGCGCGGCATGCCGCCCGCGGCGCTCATGGTGGTCAACAAGGCCGTCGGCTTCCGGCTGATGCGCGGGGTGAGCGAGAAGCTCCTCAGCCGCCTGGGCCGTGGCGTGCCGGTGGCCGGGGGCGTGGTGGGCGCCGGCATCGACGTCTTCATGATGAAGAAGATCGCCGATCAGGCGATGAAGGAGTTCCCGCCCGTCACGCCTGGCGCGGCCGGGTCCTGAGCAGCCACCACACGCCGACGAAGGGCAGCACGAGCGGGAACCAGCCGTAGCCCTTGCCGTACGTCGACCACACGGTCTCGTCCGGGAAGAGCGCCGGGTCGAGGACGCTCAGGGTGCCGACCACCAGCACGCCCGCCATCTCGAACACGACCGCCGCCCAGGCGAGGCGCCGCGGTGCGGGGCCGACCTCGGCCAGGCCCAGCGTGGCGGCGATGTAGACCAGCCCGGCCACGGCCGAGAGGCCGTAGGCGAGGGGCGCCTCGTCGGCCTTGAACCCGAGCTGGACGAGGGACCGGGCGGTCGCGGCGACCGCGAAGATGCCGTAGACGGCGACCAGGAGCCGTCCCGGGCCGCTGCGTGTGGAGGTCATCCCTGCCACACCTGCACCGTGCGGAGCACCAGGAACGCGTGGGTCACGCCGGCCGCGGCCAGCACGGCGGTGGCGGCACGACTGCGCTCGGACAGTGCCCAGAGGAACCCGAGCGGGGGCGCGCACAACGCCGTGGCGAGGTAGCCGAAGTAGGTCGTGGCGTCGATCGCGGCGAGCTGGTGGTCACCCCGGGCGAGCACCACGGCCGCGGCGACCACGAGCACCAGCGTGCCGACCTCGAGGAGGACGGCCGCGGCCAACAGGCCCCAGTCGGGGTCCCGGGCAAGCGCGACGTAGACCAGGACCACCGCGGAGAACACCAGCGCCACGACGATGACGGCGGTCGACAGCGTGGCGATCATGCCGGGAATTGTGTCAGGCGGACGCGGCGCCGATCTGGTCGAGGTCGTGGTCGAGGGCCCACAGCACCGCCTGGGTGCGTCGCGTGACGCCGATCTTGCGGTAGGCGGAGCGGATGTAGGACTTCACCGAGTTGACGCTCACCGACATCATCTCGGCGACCTCCTCGTTGCTGTGGCCCTGGGCGACCAGCGTGAGCAGCTCGCGCTCGCGAGGGCTCAGCGAGGCTCCCGGCGGCTCGGCCCCGGGCTCGGCCAGGGTGCCGGCCCCGGACCCCACGACCGAGCGCTCGATGGCGGAGACGAGCTGGTAGCCGGTCCAGTCCTTGATGGCCACGCCCGCGGCGCCACGCTTGACCGCGGCCTGGACGATGTCCGGGCGCGGCCACGAGGTGTAGAGGACCTCCATGGTCGAGGGGGTGAGCCGGGTGAACTGCTCGGGGCGCACGTCACCGTGCAGCACGAGGTGGGCCTGGGCGACCTTGACGGAGTCCTTGCCCTGCAGAACCATCACGCGGTGGCTGTAGGGAGCGAGCATGTGGCGCAGTCCGGCGTGGACCACGCGCGAGTCGTGGACGAGGGCCACACGAACCGGGCCGTCGTCGAAGACCGAGGGAGAAGAAAGGGGGGGCACCACTGGAGAGTAGTCGCCACACCCGTAAGGCCGGGGAAATCAGACGCTCGCCGCGCAGGGATGCCGTCCACATCTCACCCCCCGGGGTGAACGGCTCAGCCCGTCGACGAGGGGAGGTGCTTCTTCATCAGGCGCTTGACCCGCCGCTGCTTGCGGTCGGGGATCATCGATCGCATCTCCTCGAGCTTGCCGAAGCACAGCAGCCGGTCCTCCCCCTCCAGCACGGTCTTGTTGCGGGGGTTCGGGATGACCTGGGTGCCGCGGTGCAGGGCGAGCACGTTGATGTCGCGGTCGTCGAGGCCGGAGTCGCCGAGCTTCTTGCCGACCATGTCGGAGCCGGCGTGCACCACGACCTCGGCGACGCCGTAGCCCGTCGACACGGTCAGGCGCTGTCGTACGTCGATCTCGGGGAACGCGACCTGGTTGTCGATGTAGTCGATGATCGCGCCCGCGACGTCGAGCTTGGTGGCGGTCTCGATGCCCTCCAGGCCGGGCGAGGAGTTGACCTCCATCACCAGCGGCCCGTGGCGTCCCTCGAGCATGTCGACGCCGGCGACGCGCAGGCCCATGATCTGGGCGGAGCGTACGGCCACCCGTTCGAACTCCGGGTCGAGGTCCACCGGCTCGGCGATGCCACCGCGGTGGACGTTGGAGCGGAACTCGTCGCCCTGGGCCACGCGGCGCATGGCCGCGACGACGCGGTCGCCCACGACGAGGGCACGGATGTCGCGGCCCTTGCTCTCCTTGACGAAGCGCTGGATCAGCACGTTCTGGCGGGTGCTGTGCAGGGTCTCCACGATGGCCTCGGCGACCTTGACCGTGGGGGCGAGGATCACGCCGATGCCCTGGGTGCCCTCCAAGAGCTTGATGACGACCGGGGCCCCGCCGACCCGCTCGATCGCGGGCACCACGTCGGCGCGGTCCCGCACGAACGCGGTGGCCGGCATGCCGATCTGGTGGCGGCTGAGGATCTGGGTGGCGCGCAGCTTGTCGCGCGAGTTGGAGATGCCGTAGGAGGTGTTGGGCGTGTAGACGTCCATCTGCTCGAACTGCCGCACCACGGCGGTGCCGAAGTAGGTGATCGAGTTGCCGATGCGCGGCAGGATCGCGTCGTACGTCGACAGCTGCCGCCCGCGGAACAGCAGGTCCGGCGCGTCGGCGGACAGGTCGATGCCGAAGCGCAGGGTGTTGAGGACCTTGACCTGGTGCCCCCGGTCCAGCGCGGCGGTGCGCAGGCGCTGGGTGCTGTAGGACCGCGGTGCCCGGGAGAGGATGGCGAGCTTCACAGTCGGACATACAAGCACGGCCCCACCTCCGACCTGTCAAGATGACCCGGTGTCCTCCGCAGTCGAGCCCACCGTCGTCGGATGGCGGGAGTGGGTCTCGCTGCCCCAGGCCGGCGTGACGGCGATCAAGGCCAAGATCGACACCGGCGCCCGCTCCTCGTCGATCCACGCCTTCGACCTGGAGCCCTTCGAGCGAGACGGCGCCGAGTGGGTGCGCTTCTCGATCCACCCGTGGCAGCGCAGCCACGACGACGTCGCCGTGCTGGAGCTGCCCGTGCTCGACCGGCGCGAGGTGCGCAGCAGCAACGGCCAGGTCGAGGAGCGCTGGGCCGTCGCGCTCGACGTGGTCCTCGCCGGGCGCACGATCACGACGGTGATGACGCTGAGCAACCGTGACGAGATGGGCTTCCGCATGCTGATCGGCCGCGAGGCGCTGTCCCGCGGGTTCCTCGTCGACTCGGCCCGCTCCTACCTCGGCGGTCGCCCCCGGCGCGCGGTGCGCCGCAAGAACTGGGGGCACTGATGGCCCGCGAGTCCTTCGCCATCGGCTCCGTCCGCGTCCGCCCCGGCTCGGGCCGCTCCCTGGAGCTGCCCATCACCCGCCTGGTGACCGGTGCCGACGTGTCGCTGCCGGTGCGCGTGTGCCACGGCCGCGAGGACGGGCCCACGATCTGGCTCGACGCGGCGATCCACGGCGACGAGGTCGTCGGCGTCGAGGTGATCCGGCAGGTCATGGCGGGCCTGGACCCCAAGACGTTCCGCGGGACGTTGGTGGCCGTACCCATCGTCAACGTGCTCGGCTTCATGACCGGCGACCGCTACCTGCCCGACCGTCGCGACCTCAACCGCTCCTTCCCCGGCTCGAGCCGCGGGTCGCTGGCCGGACGCATCGCGCGGCTGTTCATGGACGAGGTGGTCGCCAAGTGCGAGGTCGGGATCGACCTGCACACCGGCGCCGATCGCCGCAGCAACCTGCCCCAGGTCCGTGCCGACCTCGACGACCCGCAGACGCGGGCGCTCGCCGAGGCGTTCGCCGCCCCCGTCATGCTCCACGCGGGCCTCCGGGACGGGTCGTTGCGCCAGGCGGCCCGCGACGCCGGGGCCCGGGTGCTGCTCTACGAGGCGGGCGAGCCCCTGCGCTTCGACGACTACGCCGTCGATGCGGGCGTGGCCGGCGTACGCCGCGTGCTGGCGGCCCTCGGCATGACGGACCCCGTCGCGGGACCCGAGCCCGAGCCGACGCGCGAGTGCCGCACGAGCGGCTGGGTGCGGTCGCGCCGGACCGGCATCCTGCACCTCGACGCCCACCTCGGCCAGCACGTCACCAAGGGCGAGCGGCTCGGCACCCTGTTCGACTCCAACGGCCGCACCCTCAACGCGGTGTACGCCAACCGCGACGGGATCGTCATCGGTCGCACCGAGGCGGCGGTGGTCAACCCGGGCGACGCCCTGGTCCACATCGCGGCCTGATCAGCCGGTGTCCACCACGGGGCGCAGGCGCTCCAGGGCCTCGCGCAGCGCCGCCATCGCCTCGACCCCGAGGGCCTGCTCCCACGCAGCCTCCACCTGCTCCTCCGCGGCACGGGCATGCGGCAGGAGCGACTCGCCGAGGGCAGTGAGGCGCACCAGCCTGGCCCGTCCGTCGGCCGGGTCGGGCACGCGGACGACGTAGCCCGCCTCGACGAGGCGGTCGACGAGCGCCAGTGCGGTCTGCTTGGAGACCCGGGCCCTCTCGGCGAGCGTGGTCAACCGGGAGCCCTCGGGGTCGAGCCCGGCGAGGAGGCGGCCCTGGGAGCGGGTGATCGCCCCGTGACCGGAGGCCGCGAGCGCCTCGAAGACGCGGTCCTCGGCCCACCGGTGGGCCAGGAACATCAGCAGACCGGTGGGCAGCTCTCGGGGGGTGTCGTCGACCATGGGAAGATAGTACGCTTTACGTACTATCTCTGACGGGAGGCTCCCATGGACGAGACCGAGGTCTGGTCGGTGATCGACCGGCAGCGCAGCCAGGTCGCCGACCTGCTGGCCGCCATGACGCCCGCGGAGCTGGCGACGCAGTCGCTGTGCGACGCCTGGACGGTCAGGGACGTCGCAGCCCACCTCACGATGCTGACCCTCTCGACCCCCCGGCTCCTGGGACTGGCATTGCGCCACGCCGGCAGCACCAACAGGGTCATCCGGGAGGGAGCGATCGGGCTGGGCCGACGCCTCGACACCGACGAGATCATCGGCCGCATCCGCTCGCTGGTCGGCGACCGACGCACGATGCCGGGGCTGGGCAGCCGCGAGGCCCTGCTCGACGTCCTCGCCCACACCTACGACATCACGATCCCCCTCGGCATCGAGGCAGACCACCCGCGCGACGCCCTGGCGGAGTCGGCCGACCGGGTGATCGCGTACGGCACCGGCCGCAACAGCAAGGTGTTCCGCCAGCTCCCGTGGCGGGGCCACCGCCTCGTCGCCACCGACCACGACTGGTCCCACGGAGAGGGCCCCCTGGTCGAGGACACCATGGAGGGGCTCTTCCTGCTGCTCACCGGGCGCGAGCCCCGGCGTCTGCACGAGGCCCCCTAGGCTCTGCGCATGACCTCACGGAGCAGACGGCTGACCCTGGCCGAGCGGCGCGCGGAGTGGAAGCGGATCGGCTTCGGCACGTACGGCACCCTCGGCATCGCGATCGTCGTGCTCGCCACGCTCGGCGCCATGATGACCGCGCTCTCCGGTCGCTACGCGACGAGCAGCTACCTCATCGGCGTGGCCGTGGCGCTGACGCTCTTCCTCTACCTGTTCCTGCCGCCGGTGATGTCGTCCAGGGACGACTGATCCATCGGCGCTCCCAGTTCGGCCCGCTCCGACGGGTGGGACAGGAAGTGGCGCACCAGCCCGACCACCTGCTCCCCACCCCTGAGCAGGCCGGTCTGCAGGTCGACGTCGGTCGCCAGGCCGGGGTTCACCGAGCGCTCGCCGAGCGAACCCGCACGAGGGCGGCGTACGGCCTCCGGCGAGGTCGCGCGCAGCACCCACCGGCCGCCCGACCCGCTCGTGCGGACGACCTCGGCGAGGTCGTCCCAGCGGACCACCGTCGGTGCGCGGTAGCTGCGCACCTCGACGGCGTCGGGGGTCAGCCGGAGCCGGTTGAGGTGGTAGCGCCCGCGCACCAGCCCGAGCAGGACCGGCGCCGCGAGCAGCGGGACCGCCAGGGCGACCGCGACCATCGTCGTCGAGCCCACGTCACCTCGGCCCAGCACCAGGGCCACCAGCAGGGGTGCCGGGAACAGCACGGCGGCGAGCAGCGCCACCAGGAGCAGGACGGCGACGGGCCGCGAGCCCGGCACCTCCAGGCCGCCGTCGTGGTGGACGAGGACGAGGTCGCGCGAGGTGACGCGCGAGGCGACCAGGGCGGCGAGCCCCGCGACCACGGCGAGGACGCCGAGACCGGCAGCGATCGTGAGCGGCTCCACGTCAGTCCCAGAAGCTGACGGCGTCCCAGGCGTCACCGGCGACGTCCTTGAC
>JAJPEO010000247.1 GCA_021166815.1 Nocardioides sp. | reverse complement strand
CGCCGAGCAGGTCGCCGAGACGCGGCACCGCAGCACGGCCCGGTCCGGACGCGTCGTGGTGGCGGTCGCTGCGGGGCCGGGGCTGGGTGCTCTGTTCGCCTCGGCCGGCGCGGTCGTGGTCGAGGGCGGGCCCGGTCGTCGACCGTCCACAGGCACCCTCCTCGAGGCGATCACCACCTCCGGTGCGAGCGAGGTGGTCGTCCTGCCCAACGACGGTGACACCGTGCGGGCGGCCGAGATCGCGGCACGGACGGCCGAGCAGGAGCACGACGTCCGCGTCGAGGTGATCGCCACCAGTGCCCAGGTGCAGGGGCTCGCCGCCATGGCCGTCCACGAGCCGGGCCGCAGCTTCGACGCCGACGTCCGTGAGATGACCGCCACCGCTCGCCATGTCCGCCACGGCGCGGTGACCGTGGCCGCGCGCCAGGCGATCACGATGGCCGGCCCGTGCGAGGTCGGCGACGCGTTGGGCGTCATCGCTGGCGACTTCGCGGTGGTCGGGTCCGACCTCGAGGTGGTGGCCGCCGAGATCATCGAGCGCCTGCTCGCGGGTGGCGGCGAGCTCGTGACGATCGTCGCCGGGGACGACGGCACGGAGCTCGCGGAGCGCACGGCAGCCCGGGTCGAGGAGCAGCACCCCCACGTCGACGTGGTCGTGCACGAAGGGGGACAGGACCGCTACCCGCTGCTGGTGAGCGTCGAGTAGTGGGCGCCATCACTCCGGACAGCCCCGTGGCCTCGGTCTTCGGGCGCAGCCACACCAAGCGCAAGCTGGTGGAGGAGGGGCTGGGTCTGCACACCGTGGGCGACCTGCTCCACCACTTCCCGCGGCGCTACATCGCCGCCACCGGCCTGTCCGAGGTGCCCCGTCCCGAGGTGGGACAGCAGCTGACCATCGTTGGCGACGTCGTCTCGTGCACGTCGGCCCACTTCTTCCGGGGCCGCAAGCGGCAGTTCCGCACGACCGTCCGCATCCGCACCGACGGGCCGGACTTCGGGGTGACGCTGTTCAGCCCGTACGAGGGCCAGGCCCGCAAGCACGAGGAGCAGTTCGGCGTCGGGGTCCGGGTGCTGTTCACCGGCAAGACCAAGCTCTTCAACGGCACCTGGCAGCTCGAGCAGGCCCACGGGTTCCGCCTCGACGGTGACGACGGTGCCTCGCTGAGCAAGCTCATCCCGGTCTATCCCCTCACCGCCAAGCTCTACACGTGGGACCTGCAGCGGGTCATCTCCTCGGCCCTCGACCTGGTCACCGACGTCCCGGACCTGCTGACACCTGAGCTGCGCGAGCGCTTCGACGTCCTTGACGTGATGCAGGCCCTGCGGTGGATCCACGGACCCGACGAGTGGTCCCAGCTGGGAGCGGCCCAGAAGCGGTTCCGGTTCGAGGAGGCGCTGGTCCTGCAGCTGGTCCTCGCCCGCCGCCGCGCCGTGCTGCGCGCCCAGGGGGGCCAGTCGCGACCCGGGCGCTTCGACGGCCTGCTCGCCGCCTTCGACGCCCGGCTGCCGTTCGAGCTGACCGGTGGGCAGCGCGAGGTCGGCGGGGTCATCGCGGAGGAGCTGTCGCGGCCCCAGCCGATGAACCGGCTGCTCCAGGGCGAGGTCGGGTCGGGCAAGACGCTGGTGGCGCTGCGGGCGATGCTCCAGGTGGTCGACTCGGGCGGGCAGGCCGTGCTCCTCGCGCCCACGGAGGTGCTCGCCCAGCAGCACCACCGCTCCATCTCGGCGATGCTGGGCGACCTCGCCCAGGGCGGGATGCTCGGCGGCGCCGCCGAGGCGACGTCGGTCGTGCTGCTCACCGGCTCGATGGGCAGGGCCGCCCGCCAGGAGGCGCTGCTGCGCATCGTCACCGGCGAGGCCGGGATCGTGATCGGCACCCACGCCCTGCTGCAGGACAACGTCCAGTTCGACGACCTGGGCCTGGTCGTGGTCGACGAGCAGCACCGCTTCGGCGTCGAGCAGCGTGCCGCGCTCACCGACAAGGCCGGTACGCCGCCCCACGTCCTGGTCATGACCGCCACCCCGATCCCGCGCACGGTGGCCATGACGGTGTTCGGCGACCTGGAGACGTCGGTCCTGTCCGAGCTCCCGGCCGGCCGCGCCCCCATCCAGACCACCGTGGTCCCGCTCGCGGAGCAGCCGGGCTGGATCGCGCGGGTGTGGGAGCGGGTGCGCGAGGAGGTCGGCAAGGGCCACCAGGTCTACGTCGTGTGCCCTCGCATCAGCGGCGACTCCGCCGAGGAGGGCGAGACCGACCAGGTCGACGTCGACGAGGACGGCCAGGAGGTCGCGCCCCGGCGCGCGCTCGCGGCCGTGGAGGAGGTCCACGCCGAGCTCGCCGAGGGACCGCTCGCAGGCCTGCGCACCGCGGTGCTGCACGGCAGGCTCCAGGCCGACGAGAAGGACCGCACGATGCGGGCCTTCGCCGCCGGCGAGGTCGACGTGCTGGTATCCACCACGGTCATCGAGGTGGGCGTCGACGTCCACAACGCCACGACGATGGTCCTGCTCGACGCCGACCGTTTCGGCGTCTCCCAGCTGCACCAGCTGCGCGGCCGGGTGGGGCGTGGCGGACTGCCTGGCCTGTGCCTGCTGGTGACCCACGCCGAGGCGGGCAGCCCGGCGCGCGAGCGGCTCGACGCGGTCGCCTCGACCACCGACGGGTTCGAGCTGAGCCGGGTCGACCTCGAGCAGCGGCGTGAGGGCGACGTGCTCGGCGCCAACCAGTCGGGCTTCCGCAGCGGGCTGGTGACCCTGCGGGTCCTGCGTGACGAAAAGACCATTCTGCGTGCCCGCGAGGCCGCCGAGGAGCTACTCTCCGAGGACCCCGAGCTCAACGCCGCGCCCGAGCTCGCCGCCGCCGTCGCGGAGGTCGAGCGCTCGGCTGCCTCGGACTACATGGACAAGGGCTGACCTCCGGGCGGCTCATCAGGACGGGGACATGACACGGATCATCGCGGGCGTCGCCGGCGGGCGCCGCATCACGACCCCGCACGGGCAGGCCACCCGCCCCACCGGCGACCGTGTGCGCGAGGCCCTCTTCTCGGCCATCGAGTCGTGGTGCGGGTCGCTGACGGGGCTGCGGTTCCTCGACCTCTACGCCGGCTCGGGAGCCGTGGGCCTCGAGGCGTGGTCACGCGGCGCCGGCGTGGTGACGATGGTCGAGCAGGACCGGCGTACGGCAGCGCTGATCTCCCGCAACGCGGCGGCGCTGGGCTTCGCCCGCGCCAACGTCGTGGCGGCCTCGGTGGCGGCGACCCTGTCCGCCGCACCCACGGCGCCCTACGACGTGGTGTTCTCCGACCCGCCCTACGCCCTCGCCGACGAGGCCGTCGCCCACGACCTCGCCGCGCTGGTGGACCACCAGTGGGTGCAGTCGGGCGCCCTGGTCGTGGTGGAGCGGGGGAGGCGCAGCCCCGAGCCGCGCTGGCCCGCGGGTCTCACCGGCACCCGGTCGAAGCGCTACGGCGAGACCACGCTTTGGTACGGTCACGCCGACTGAGCCCCCGCCCTCGAAAGGGAGTGACCGTGCGTCGCGCTGTCTGCCCAGGATCGTTCGACCCGATCACCAACGGGCACCTCGACATCGTCGAGCGGGCTGCCAAGCTGTTCGACGAGGTCGTCGTCGCGGTGGGGGTCAACCCGTCCAAGAACCGGCTCTTCGAGCCCGAGGAGCGCAAGGCGCTGGTCGAGCAGGCCACGGCCGGGCTGGACAACGTGAGGGTCCTCGGCTTCACCGGGCTCATCGTCGACTTCTGCCGTGAGGTCGACGCCGTGGCCATCGTCAAGGGCCTGCGCGGCTCGGTCGACTACGAGTACGAGCTCCCGATGGCCCAGATGAACTCCCACCTCACCAGCGTGGAGACCGTCTTCCTCCCCGGCGCGGTGACCAACGCCTTCGTGTCCTCCAGCCTCATCAAGGAGGTCGCGGGCATGGGCGGTGACGTCAGCGGCCTCGTGCCCGACTTCGTCCGCGACCACCTGCTCGCGCGCCTGGCCGAGCGCCGTACGACTCCATGAGCCGCCCGGACCCGTTTTGCCCGGGCGTGCCCTGCCCGGATACGATTCCCCGGTTCTGTTCGTGTCCGGATTTCGGGAGTTCCTCTTGACCAGCCTGGACCCGAGAGCGCCGCTCGTGCTCGATACTCGCGAGCTCGGCCGCCGCCCGGGGTCCCAGCGTGAAGTGGAGCGCACGGTTCCGGCGCCTGCAGAGCTTGGCATCGAAGTCCTCCGCGTCCCCGAGGGGTCGCCGGTCCGCCTGGACCTGCGCCTCGAGGCGGTCATGGAGGGAGTGCTGCTCACGGGCACGGCCACGGCCGCGCTCGAGGGGGAGTGCGTACGGTGCCTGGAGCCGGTCGAGGACGAGATCCACGCGCGGTTCCAGGAGCTGTTCGTCTACCCCGACCTGCACGACCGGGCCGCGGAGCACGACGACCGCTACCTGGACGACGAGACCAGCCGGCTCGAGGAGGACCTGATCGACCTCGAGCCACTGCTGCGGGACGCGGTGGTGCTCGCACTGCCGTTCCAGCCGCTGTGCCAGGACGACTGTCCGGGACTGTGCACCGAGTGCGGTGCGCGCCTGGTCGATGATCCTGACCACGGGCACGAAGCACCGATCGACCCCCGCTGGGCCGGCCTCCAGGGCCTCCAGCAGGACCAGATCGACCAGGACTGACAGACCACACCGTCCGGCGCACGAACCGAGTCGCCGGGCAGCAACGAAGCAACAGGAGACCACCATGGCTGTTCCGAAGCGGAAGATGTCGCGCAGCAACACGCGCCACCGCCGGTCGCAGTGGAAGGCCGCGGCCCCCACCCTCGTGACCTGCGCCAACCCCGCCTGCGGCGCCAAGCACCTGCCCCACCGCGCCTGCGGCCAGTGCGGCCAGTACGGCGCGCGCGCCGACCGCCGCCAGGTCCTCTGACCCTGCCCTCACAGGCCGGACCACTGAGCAGCGAACCCTCGGGCCTCGAGGAACTGCGAGCAGCCCTGGGCAACCCCGTGTTGGAGCCCGGGCTGCTCGAGCGCGCGCTCACGCACCGGTCCTACGCCTACGAGAACGGGCAGATCCCGACCAACGAGCGCCTGGAGTTCCTCGGGGACTCCGTGCTCGGCATCGTGGTCACCGAGACGCTGTTCCGGGCCCACCCCGACTTCTCCGAGGGGCGCCTGGCCAAGCTGCGGGCCGCTGTGGTCAACGCCCGCGCCCTGGCCGACGTCGCTCGTGCGATCGGGCTGGGCGCCCACATCCGGCTGGGCCGGGGCGAGGACTCCACCGGCGGTCGTGACAAGGCGTCGATCCTGTCCGACACCATCGAGGCGATCATCGGCGCCGTCCACCTCAGCGGTGGCATCGAGGAGGCCGCCGAGGTCGTCCACCTGCTCTTCGACCCCGTGATGGAGGCCGCCGCCTCGATGGGAGCCGGCCTCGACTGGAAGACCTCCCTGCAGGAGCTGTCCGCCAGCCTCGGTCTCGGCGTCCCGGAGTACGTCATCGAGGACGACGGCCCCGACCACATGAAGACCTTCGCCGCCCGGGTCCGGGTCGGCGACGCGCTGTACGGCAACGGCTCGGGCCGCTCCAAGAAGGAGGCCGAGCAGGGAGCCGCCGAGACGGCCTACCGCGAGCTGGAGGTCCTGCACTCCGAGGCGATGGCGGCCCAGCACCCGGTCGACTCCTCGCTGTAGCCGTGCCCGAGCTCCCCGAGGTCGAGGTCGTCCGGGCCGGCCTCCAGGCCCACGTCCCGGGCCGCACCATCGAGGCCGTCGAGCTGCTCCACGCCCGTCCCGTACGCCGCGACCCGCGTGGCTCGACCGGCTTCGCCGCCGCCCTGGTCGGGCAGCGCATCGAGTCGGTGCGCCGGCGCGGCAAGTACTTCTGGATCGCCCTCGACAACGGCGACGCCCTGCTCGGACACCTGGGCATGAGCGGCCAGATGCTCCTGCAGCACCCCGGCGCCGCCGACGAGCGCCACCTGCGCGTCCGCTTCACCCTGTCCGCCCGGGAGCAGGGCAGGCCCCAGGCGTCGCCGCCGCTCGAGATGCGCTTCGTCGACCAGCGCATGTTCGGTGGCCTGCTGGTGTCGCAGGGCGGAGCCGTCCTGCCGACCGAGATCGCCCACATCGCCCGCGACCCCCTCGACCCGGAGTTCGACGAGGCCGACTTCGTGCGTCGTGCCCGCCGCCGCACCTCGGCGGTCAAGCGCCTGCTGCTCGACCAGGGCCTGGTGTCCGGCGTCGGCAACATCTACGCCGACGAGGCGCTGTGGCGCGCCGGGATCCACGGCGAGCGCCCGGGCGACCGGCTCACCGGCCCGCAGCTGCGTACCGTCCTCGGCCACGCCCGCGCGGTCATGGAGGAGGCGCTGGCGCAGGGCGGTACCAGCTTCGACGCGCTCTACGTCAACGTCAACGGC
>JAJPEO010000239.1 GCA_021166815.1 Nocardioides sp. | reverse complement strand
GGTGTCCATGAGCTCGCCGAGCTCGGCGACGGTCAGCTCACGCATCGTGCCGCTCGGGAGCCGGTCCAGCGTGAGCGGACCGATCGCGGTGCGGGTGAGTCGGCGGACCGGGTGCCCGACGTGGTCGAGGAGCCGACGGACGATCCGGTTGCGTCCCTCGTGGATCGTCAGCTCGACGATCGATCGCTTGCTGCCCTCGCGGCGCGGGTCACCGCCCAGGACGCGTGCCCGGCTGACCGTCACGGGGCCGTCCTCGAGGGTCACGCCCGCGAGCAGCTGGCGGATCGTGCGGACGTGGACCTCGCCCTCGACCTCGGCGACGTAGGTCTTGTCGACCTCGTGCGACGGGTGCGCCAGGTGCTGGGCGAAGTCCCCGTCGTTGGTGAGGATGATCAGGCCCTCGGTGTCGGTGTCGAGACGACCGACGTGGAAGAGCCGCTCAGGCCGGTCGGCGACCAGGTCCCCCAGGGTGCGTCGACCCTCGGGGTCCGACATGGTCGAGACGACTCCGCGCGGCTTGTTGAGGACCAGGTAGACCTTGTCGCTGATCGGTGGGAGCCGCTTGCCGTCCACCCGGATCACCGCGGTGCGCGGATCGACCTTCGTGCCGAGGCGGGTGACGACCTCCCCGTCGACCTCGACGAGGCCGTCGAGCATCAGTTCCTCACACTTGCGGCGGCTGGCCACGCCCGACTGCGCCAGCAGCTTCTGCAGCCGGATCGTGCCGTCCGCGTCGGTCTCGGGGCGCTGCGAGGCGGGCTGGTCGTTGTCGGGGGCGTCGTGCGGCTTCATCGAGAGGTCACGCTATCTCGGTCCCGCCGTCGGGCTCCGTCCCGTCGCCGCTGTGCGGTGAGGGGTGGTGGGGTGCCGGCTCCGTGGTGGGCCCGGGTGCGGTGGGTTCGGGCGCGAGCTCGGAGGCCGGGGCGTCCAGACCGGCGACGGCGGCGAGCTCGTCCTCCAGGTCCTCCATGTCCGGCAGGTAGGGAGCCAGCTCGGGCAGGTCCTCCAGCGACGTGATGCCGATCCGCTCCAGGAAGTACGAGGACGTGCGGTAGAGGTGGGCGCCGCTGTGCTCGTCCTGCCCGGCCTCCTCGACCAGGCCCCGTGCCAGGAGCGTGCGCATGACCCCGTCGACGTTGACGCCGCGGATCGCCGAGACCCTGGAGCGGGTGACGGGCTGCTTGTACGCGACCACGGCGAGCGTCTCGAGCGCGGCCTGGGTCAGGCGTGCCTGCTGCCCCTCGAGGACGAACGACTCCACCACCGCGGCCAGCTCCGGACGCGTGTAGAAGCGCCAGCCGCTGCCGACGCTTCGCAGGTCGAACCCACGTCCCTGCTCGGTGTACTCACGCGACAGGGCCTCGAGCGCCTCCTCGACGTCGTCCACGGGATGGCCCACGACGGACGCCAGCCGCACCTTGTCGAGCGCCTCGTCGGCCACCATCAGGATCGCCTCGAGGGCGGGGCGCAGGTCGGCGACGGCCACGGCCAGGGTGTCGGGCTCGTCCTGCTCGGCCGGGGTTGCGGGAGGCTCGGGGTGGTCGTTCACTGGTCGTCCTCGGTGGTCGTGGGCAGGGGGGTGTCCTCGTCTGCGTCGGGGGGCGCGCCGTCGAACTCGTCGACGATGTCGACCTCGCCGTCCTCGCTCCCGGTCCAGCGCACGGTCAGCTCCCCCAGGGGGGTCACCTGGTCGAACCCGACCGCCCCCTCGCGGAAGAGCTCCAGGAGGGACAGGAACCTGGCGACGGTGGTCAGCCGGTCGGGTGAGTCGCCGCACAGCGCCCGGAACGTCATGGTGCCGGCGCGGCGCAGACGCTCGACGACCAGGGCGGCCTGCTCGCGCACGCTCACCTTGGCGGCGTGGATGTGGTGCAGCGACACCTCCAGGACCGGCTTGGGCTCCATGGCCCGCGCCGCGAGACGCGCGAACTGGTCGAGGCCCACCCCGATCAGGACCTCTGGCAGCAGCGTGGCGAAGCGTTCCTCCATCCCCACCGCCCGCGGATGGCGCAGCGCCTCGGCGGCCAGTCGCTCCTCCAGCACCGCGGCCACCTGCTTGAAGGCGCGGTACTGCATGAGTCGGGCGAAGAGGAGGTCACGGGCCTCGAGGAGGGCGAGGTCGTCCTCGTCCTCCACGTCGCCCTGAGGCAGCAACCGCGCGGCCTTGAGATCGAGCAGCGTGGCGGCGACGACCAGGAAGGACGTCGTCTGCTCGAGGTCCCACTCATCGCCCAGCGCCTTGACGTGGGCGATGAACTCGTCGGTCACCTGGGACAGCGCGACCTCGGTGATGTCGAGCTTGTGCTTGGCGATGAGGCCCAGGAGCAGGTCGAAGGGGCCCTCGAAGTTGTCGAGTCGTACGGCGAACGCGGGCGACTCGACGCCCGTCTCGGCCGCGGCGGCGAGCTGGGTGTCAGCGCTCATTCCTCGACGAGCCGCCGGACCAACGCGCTCTGTGCGCCGTGCTCCTCGAGGTCTGCCAGCACCATGGCCACGGCCTCGCGCACGAGTCGGCCACGATCGATGCCCAGTCCGTGCTCGCGCCGCAGGGTCAGCCTGGCGTGCTCGATGTCCAGCAGCTCGTCGGAGGTGACGTAGACCGTCATCTTCTCGTCGTGGCGCACGCGTCCGCTGGGACGTCGCGCACCCGGCTGGTCGTCCTCGTCGGCCACGGCACGCACCGAGCGCGGGCGCTCGGCGGGTGCGGGTGCCTGTCCGTCGGCGGTCGGGCGGAAGAGGTCGTCCGCCGCCGGCATGCTCACTCGGCGGGCCACCGGGTCAACACCTCCTTGGCCAGCTGGCGGTAGGCGTCGGCGCCCGTCGACGACGAGGCGTACGAGGTGATCGGCTCACCCGCCACCGTGGCGTCGGAGAACTTGACCGTGCGCCGGATGACGGTGTGGAAGACCTTGTCGCCCCAGGCCTGGACCAGGCGGTCCATGACCTCGCGGCTGTGGAGGGTGCGGCCGTCGAACATCGTGCCCAGGACGCCGTCGATCTCGAGCTTGGGGTTGAGGCGCTCGCGCACCTTGTCGATGGTGGTCTTGAGCAGCGCCACGCCACGCAGGGCGAAGTACTCGCACTCGAGAGGCACGATCACTCCGTCGGAGGCGGTCAGCGCGTTGACCGTCAGCAGGCCGAGCGAGGGCTGGCAGTCGATGAGGATGACGTCGTACGCCTCCAGCGCCGGGGCCAGGACACGCTGCAGCGTCTGCTCGCGCGCGACCTCGTGGACCAGCTGCACCTCAGCGGCGGACAGGTCGATGTTGGAGGGCAGCAGGTCCATCCCCGGCACGCCGGTGGGGACGACGACCTCGTCGAGGGTGACGTCACGCTCCATGAGCAGGTTGTAGATGGTGAGGTCCATCTCGTGCGGGTTGAGCCCGAGACCGACCGAGAGGCTGCCCTGGGGGTCGAAGTCCACCAGGAGCACCTTGCGCCCGAACTCGGCCAGCGAGGCGCCCAGGTTGATGGTCGTGGTGGTCTTGCCGACCCCGCCCTTCTGGTTGCACATCGCGATGACGCGCGCGCCACCGTGCTGGGTGAGCGGCGTCGGCTCCGGGAGCACCGGGAGCGGACGGCCCGTGGGCCCCAGGGGACGCTCCGCCTCCAGGGTGGTCGTGCCGGAGGTCTGCTGCGGGCGGTCGAACGGAATGGGTTCGGTCACGGTGCCTTCGTCTCGGGACGGTGGGGGTGGCGTGGGGGCGGTGACGAGGGGCGGCATCTCGGAGGCGCTGCTGCCGTGACTTCCGGAAAGACCTGCACCGCTCATGTCCGCTCCTCGCACGTCGACTCCCCCGATTGCATCACGCCGGTGGCTCCAAACTTTGTCGACACGTCGACAAGACCTGAGATCGGCTTGCGCGACTCTAGGTCCGGGTCGCGGGCGCCCACAACACAACCGGTCCAACCCACAGCTTCGCGGTCAGACCTGTGCACTGATCCGCGCCTGTGTGCACAGCCGCCGTGCGCCTGTGGAGGGACCTGTGCACTCACAGGCACCTCATGCGCACCGTGCGCAGCACGAGCTCGCCCTGCTCGTCGGACTCGGCGACGTCGACCTCTGCCTCGATCACCCAGTCGTGGTCGCCCGCCGGGTCGTGCAGGGTCTGGGTCACGGCGATGCGCCGCTCGGGTGTCTCTGCACCGATCTCGAGGAGCGCCGGCCCGCGGGCGTCCGCGTCCAGCAGCACCTCGTCGTGGGCGTCGTAGTAGGCGTCCAGCGCCGCGTCCCAGTCGGTACGCGACCACTCGCCCGCCTCTCCCTCGCCCGCGTCCAACCGCACCAGCGCGGCCACGTCGTCGCGGGCGACGGCCTGCACCCGCGCCCACATGGCGTTGCGGATCATGACGGTGAAGACCCGCTCCTGGCGCGAGAGGGGGCGCGGAGGCGGCGGTGGCTCGTGGTGCGCCACGGCAGACGAGGCGTGTCCCGGGTCGGCGAGGGCCTCCCACTCGTCGATGAGCGAGGAGTCCGTCTGTCGGATCGTCTCCCCGAGCCACTCGACGAGGTCCGTCAGCTCCTCGGTCACGTAGCGCTCGGGGACCGTGTGCCGCAGCGTCCGGTAGGCGTCGGAGAGGTACCGGAGCACCAGCCCCTCCGACCGCGAGAGCTGGTAGCGGGAGACGAAGTCGGTGAAGCCCATGCCGTCCTCCCACATGTGGCGCACGACCGATTTCGGCCCCAGCGCGTCCTCGGGCAGCCAGGGGTGCGACTGGCGGTAGGTGTCGTACAACGGCTCCAGGAAGTCGGCCAGCGGCTGCGGCCAGGTGATCTCCTCGAGCAGCGCCATGCGCTCGTCGTAGTCGATCCCGTCGGCCTTCATCTCGCCGATCGCGAGGCCGCGCGCTGCGTGCTGCTGCGCCATCAGCACCTGTCGCGGAGCCTCCAGCACGGCCTCCACCACGGACACCACGTCCAGGGCGAAGGTGTCCGCGTCCGGGTCCAGCACGTCGAGGGCGGCCAGTGCGAAGTGCGACAGCGGCTGGTTCAGGGCGAAGTCGCTGGGCAGGTCGACGGTCATGACGTACCTGCGGCCGTGCTCGTCGAGATCGTCGAGCCGGGTGATGACCCCGGATCGGACCAGCGACCGCGTCAGCCGCAGTGCGCGGCGGGCCAGGCGCAGCTGTCGCCTGCGGTCCTCGTGGTTCTCCGTCATCAGGCGCCGCATCACGGGGAACGCGTCCTCCGGACGCGACACCACGTTGATCAGCATGGCGTTGTCGACCTTCATGCGGCTGCTCAGCCGCTCGGGCTGGCCGGCCACGAGCTTGTCGAAGGTCTGCTCGGTCCACACGATCGTGCCCTCGGGCGGCTTCTTGAGCTGGGCCTTCGACTTCTTCTTGCCGGCGGCCTGGCGCGCTGCGGCGCGCGCCTTGGCCTGCTCGTTCTCGATGACGTGCTCGGGCGCCTGGACCACCACGAAGCCGGCGGTGTCGAACCCCGCCCGTCCCGCCCGGCCCGCGATCTGCTGGAACTCCCGGGTGCGCAGCACCCGCTGTCGGCTGCCGTCGAACTTGGCCAGGCCCGTGAACAGGACCGTACGGATCGGCACGTTGATCCCCACGCCCAGGGTGTCGGTGCCGCAGATGACCTGGAGCAGGCCGGCCTGCGCCAACGTCTCCACCAGTCGGCGGTAGCGCGGCAGCATCCCGGCGTGGTGCACGCCGATCCCGTTGCGGACCAACCCCGAGAGCGTCTTGCCGAAGCCTGCACCGAACCTGAAGGCGCCGATCTTGTCGCGGATGGCGTCCTTGTCGACG
>JAJPEO010000227.1 GCA_021166815.1 Nocardioides sp. | reverse complement strand
GGGGTGATCAGCGTGGTGAGCCACTGGTGGGACACGGGAGCCTCCTGGGGTGAGTGTGTTTTTTCATGATAGTTCCCGTGGATATTCCCGGTCCGGTCCGGGCCCTTCGGCCCTCGTCGGGGGCTCCCGGCATCGCTAGCGTGAGGAGCCCGACTGAAGGAGATGCGATGCGCGCCCTGGTGTTCGAGCAGTTCAAGACGATGCCCACGCTCAAGGAGGTCGAGCGGCCCACGCCCGGCCCGGGCGAGGTGCTGCTGAAGGTCGCCGGCGCCGGCGCCTGCCACTCCGACGTGGGCATCTTCCACGACTTCGAGTCCGACCCGACCGGCCTGATGGCCCCGCCCTTCATCCTGGGCCACGAGAACTCCGGGTGGGTCGAGGAGACCGGTCCGGGCGTCACCGGTGTGGAGAAGGGCGCGGCCTACCTCTGCTACGGCCCGATCGGCTGCGGCCGGTGCCCTGCCTGCTCGCGCGGCCAGGACACCTACTGCCACGACCCTGCCTCCGTCGGCTACCTCGCCAACGGCATCGGCCGCGACGGCGGCATGGCCGAGTACATGACGGTGCCCGCCCGCAACCTGGTCCCGCTCGGCGACGCCGACCCGATCGACGCGGCACCCCTCGCCGACGCCGGCCTCACGCCGTACCACGCGATCAAGCGTGCGCTCCCGTACCTCCAGGGCGGCGGGAAGTCCGCCCTCGTGATCGGGCTCGGCGGCCTCGGCATGATCGGCGTGCAGATCCTCAAGGCGCTGACCGGCGCCACCGTGATCGCGACCGACATGAAGCCCGAGGCGATGGCCGAGGCGGAGAAGTACGGAGCCGTGACCGTCCCAGGCGGCGAGGGCCAGGTCGAGCGCATCCGCGAGATCTCCGGCGGGCGCGGCGTCAACGCCGTCTTCGACTTCGTCGGCGTCGACCCGACCATGGCCCTCGCGGCCGGCGTCGTGGCCCAGCAGGGTGCGCTCACGGTCGTCGGCATCGGCGGCGGCACCTACGCGTGGAACTTCTTCGGCCTGCCGTACGAGGTCAACTTCTCCTCGACCTACTGGGGCACGATCGAGGAGCTGCACCAGGTCGTGGCGATGTACCGGGCCGGCCAGATCGTGCCGTCGGTCGAGCGCTTCAGCCTCGACAACGTCCTCGACGCCTATCAGAAGATGATGGACGGCAAGCTCTTCGGACGGGCCGTCGTCGTTCCCCACCAGTGAGGTCGCATGCCTGACCCTGCCGTCCGTCGTTTCCTCCTCGCCGGGGCGGCCGTTCCGCTGGCCGTCTCGGTGGTGGGGCTCGGGCTCCAGGCGTGGGCGCTGCCGGACCTCCCCGATCCGGTGGCCCGGCACTGGGGGTTCGACGGCCACCCGGACGGCTTCGGCTCCCCGACGACATCGGTGGTGCTGACCGCGGTGATCGGGCTCGGCCTGCCCGCGCTCCTGGCCGGCTCGGCGCTGCCCGGCCTGCGCCGGGGCGACCGGGGCGCGTCCTACCGGTTCATGGCCGCGGTGTCCGCGGGCACGACCACCTTCCTGGTCGTGCTCATGACGGCGCTGCTGCTGGCCCAGCGCGGCCTCGCCGACGCCGCCGAGGCCGACACGGTGTTCCTGCCGCTCGGCCTCGCGGCGCTGGCGGGGGTGGCGCTCGGGTGGGTCGCGTGGCGGGTCCAGCCCGCTGCTCCCGAGCGACGCGCGACCTGGCGCCCGGCGCTCCCCGCCGACCTCGACGCGCAGACGTCGTGGTCGCACGAGGTCGTCGCCTCGCCGGTGGCGCTGGCCCTGCTGGTGGCCGGCACGCTGGCCACGGCCGGCCTGACGGTCGGCGCGTGGCTGTTCGCGGACCGCGAGGCCACGTGGGTGCTCGGGGCGACGACCCTGCTCCTGGTCACCGCGCTGGCCGCCACCGCGGCGTTCCACGTGCGCGTCGACGCCGAGGGGCTGTCCGTGCGGTCGGTGGCCGGGGTGCCGTGGTTCCACGTACCCCTGGAGGACGTCGAGGAGGTCGGCGTCGCCCGGATCAACCCGGTGGGCGAGTTCGGCGGCTGGGGCCTGCGCTGGGTCCCGGGCAGGTTCGGGCTCGTGCTCCGGGCGGGTGAGGCGATCGTGGTGTCACGACGGGGCCGGAGCCAGTTCGTGGTCACCGTCGACGACGCCGAGACGGGCGCCGCCCTGCTCGCCGCGCTGGCGGCGCAGCACCACGAGGCCTGACCGGCCGCGCGTCACCCGGCCGTACGGCCCGCCATCTGGGCGACCCAGCCCTCGGGCGTGGTCTCGTTGACGAGGCAGTCCTGGATGTCGGCGGCGGTGTCGGTGTCGAGGACCTGGTCGCCGGAGGGGTAGAGGATCTGCTCCTCCTTGGCGTTGTGGGCCTCGAGCAGGGCGGCTGCGACCTGCCACGTCGCGCTGATCTCTGCCACCGCGGCCGCCTCGGCGACCTGGGCCTCGAGCCGGTCGAGCAGGTCCCACAGCTCCCCGTGCTCCTTGAGCATCACCATGATCGGGCCCATCAGTCCCGCGGCACGCAGCGGCGGGAAGTGGAGCTCCTCCTCGACCCAGATGTGGTGCTTCAGGGCCGTGATGCCCGCCGCGAGCTCGTCCTCCGCGACAGCACCGTCGCCGGCCAGCGACGCGGCGAAGGCAGCGAAGTGCCTGTCGATCCTGTGGTGGTCGTCCTCCAGCACCTGGCCGATGGTCTGTCCGCTCATCTGGTCCTCACTTGGTCACTTCGACGGTTCCGTAGGCGCCGCGTTCGGCGTCGATCATGATGTGGTTGACGATCGGGTAGCGGCCGGGCTCGGTGAGCACCATCTCCACGAACCCGCCCTGCGCCGCGAGCAGCCCGAGCGCCTGGGCACCGCCCTCCTTCGAGGGTGAGCTCGCCGACCCGAGCTGGTAGTCGCCCTCGAACCAGGTGCGGTCGAACTGGCCGCCCACGACGTGGAACGACAGTGCCCGGTTGGGCCCGGCGTCGAGCAGCCAGAACCGCACCCGCTCTCCGGCCTTCACCTTCAGGGGCTCGTGGGCGTAGGCGTTGTGGTAGCCGTTGAACACCACCGCGTCGGGCTTCTCGTCCTGCAGCTTGGCCATGTCGACCGGGCCGCCCGCGGCGTCGTAGTAGAGCTCGGACTGCACCAGCACGTACGACTTGTCGACGGGCGGCAGGTCGCGGGGCTCGATGACGACCGCGCCGAACAGGCCCGCGGAGATGTGGGCGGTCATCGGCATCGACGAGCAGTGGTACATCCAGATGCCCGAACGCGTCGCCTTGAAGCGGTAGACCAGCGTCTCCCCGGGCGGGATCGTCACCATCACCTTGTCCGGTGCGCGCTGGCCGGCGTGGAAGTCGATGGAGTGTCCGCTGCGGCCGTTGTTGACCAGCGTGATCTCGAAGACGTCGCCGACCTTGCCGTGCAGGGTCGGGCCGGGCGCCGAGCCGTTGTACATCCAGCGCTCCTGCACCACGCCGGGGGCGACCTCGCGCATCTCCTCGGTGATGGTGAACGTGTGCTTGTGGAGCCTGCCCTGCGGCACCGGACCCAGGACGGGGTCCGGGATCACCGTGTCGGCGGCCGGCCCGTCGGGCGACCCGTGGTCGGAGGAGCCCATGGCGTGGGCGTCGTGCCCACCCTCGGTCCCGTCCGAGGCGGTCCCGTCCGGGTCGGCTGCGGCGGGGGGAGCGGCATCGGCCCCGCCGATCGCGTCGATCGCGAGCACCATGCCCATCTGGCGGTGGCCCACCACCGAGCACCAGCCGTCGAGGTCGCGGCCGACGACGCCGACGTCGATCACCGCCTCCTCGCCGGGCGCGAGCCGTCCGGAGTCGTGGCCGGTCTCCAGGACCAGGTCGTGCACCTCGACGGGATCGGTGTTCTTCACCGTGATGACGAGGCGGTCGCCGGCGTCCACGGTGATCGAGGACGGCGTGAACCGCATGTCCCTGGCCTCGACCGTGACCTCGACCGTCTCGCCCGTGGCAGCGACGCCGTCGGCCGCCGACTTCTCCATGCCGAGGCTGGCGACGTCGAGCGAACCGCCCAGCGCGACCGCGACCATCACGAGGGCCAGGCCGACCGCGGCCAGCCCGGTGTTCTGGCCGCGGGGCCTCGGCTCGGTGACGGGCACGGCCTCGGCGCGGTGGCGGCGGCGTACGGCACGCATCAGCACCGGCACGAACGCCGCGAGGGCGACGAGCACGAGCAGCGAGGTGATCACCCGCACGAGGCTGGGCACGGGGAGGATGCAGACCACCAGGCCGAGGTTGGTGAGGCTGACGCGCAGCGCTCCGCCGGCGTCGAGGTCGTGGTTCATCGACCGCACCGCGGCCGGGCCCCCGCCCATGACGACGGGGACGAGGTACGACAGCGCGCCGAGCAGGACCTGTGCGACGAAGCCGGCCGCGAGGTAGGGCACGACCGCGTCGAACACGTCTCCCGCCTCGGCCCACGTCCCCGCGAGGGCCACCCGGGCGGCCGTCCAGAGCAGCAGCGCCAGCAGCCACGCGATGCCGGCGGCGAGCGACCAGGTCGGGAAGGACGTCGGCGGCTTCGCCCGCCCTGCCTGGACCACGCCCCACGCGACCATCCCCGCCCCGAAGGCGTAGACCGCGAGGCCGGCGGCGACGAGCGGCACCACGTCGACCAGCGTCGCCGCGACGATGACGGCGATGCCGCCGAGCAGCACGAGCAGCGCGCGGCGGGTGCGGGCCTCGGCGCCCTCCACGATGCGGGTGCGCAGCATCGTGGGACCCAGCGTGAGGATCGTGCCGAGGACGGTCAGGCCGATCCACCCGAGCACGTTGATCGAGGCGTGGGCCAGGCGCAGGCGCGTCTCGACGGGCTCGCCGGGGTTGGTGGCGAGCCAGGTGCCGAGGGTGACGCCCACCGGCAGCAGCAGCCCGGCGGCGACGTAGAAGTGCAGGGTGAAGGAGAACCGCGAGGCGAGCGCGCCGCGCAGTCCGCGCACGATCGTGGCGACGTGCCACAGCACCGCCGCGACGACGGCCACCGCTCCCGCGACGACGAGCGGCCACACGTCGGTGACGATGCCGGTGGCGACGACGAGCACGCCGAGGTTGAAGACGACGAGTCGCTGCGACTGCTCGCGACGCGGCGTGGCGGGCAGCCGGGCGAGGGTGTCGGCGAAGTAGCGGCTCCACACGAGGATGGAGTGGCCGGCGGCGCCCAGCAGCAGCAGGTGGATCATCAGCCACCGCGGCGCGGGGATGAAGGGGTGGATGAACGAGACCACCACGACGCCGGCCAGCCAGCCGACGACCGGCAGGTCGCGCAACGGCCAGAACCCGCGCGCCCCGGTCCCGGACTCCGGTGAGGAGGGGGCCGGCTTGCCGACGGTCAGGGTCATGCGGGCACCTCTTCGGCTCGCTTCACGGTCGGGCGGGCGCGCTCGCCGGCGACGGCACTGCCGACGGCGACCACGAGGAACAGCAGCACGGCGACGGCGTTGCCCATCCCGCCGATGCGGCGGGCCAGCTCGCTGGCCATCGCGTCGCCGCCCCACAGGCGCACGACGAGCGAGACCTGGAGCAGCGCCCACGGCACGTACATCACCGGCCGGTACGGCAGCGCCACCCGCGTCACCGCGGGCAGGATCGACGGGGCGTGGGCCATGATCATCGAGATCGTGAACCCGAGGAACACCGCGTGCACGACGGCGTCGTACGCCGGTCCCTCGAGCGTCGCGCCCGACACCAGCCAGATCGCGCCGGCGACCACGAGCCACACCTGCCCGGCGAGCATGCACGCGGCGGCGAAGCGGGGGAAGCCCGAGCCGCGGACGGTACGCCGTGCCACGTCGTGGGTGACCAGCCAGGCGGAGAGCCCCAGCAGCACCAGGCCCAGCAGCGGACCTCCGACCGCGGGGAAGAGGGTGATCGCGACGACCGCCATCGCGAGGCCGGTGCCGAGCAGCACCAGGTCACGCCCGGCCGTCGGCGGCATGGCCAGGCGGGCGAGCTCGAGGCGCTCCCCGGCGATGGTGAGGATCACGAACCCCGCCAGCCACGGCATCGCCTGGGCCGTGTCGGCGCCGCCGCGCCACAGCAGCGCGCCCCCGAGCAGGGAGACGGCGCCGAGGGCGGAGATGAGCACCGCGTCGTCGCGCTGGCGCCGCCACAGCGGGACGTAGAGCACGCACAGCGCGAGGGACCCGGCCACGAGGAGCCACCCGCCCACGGCGCCGGTCGCGGGCGGCAGGAGCAGCAGGGCACCGGCGCCGAGCAGGACGGGAGCGGCGTACCCCTGCGGGCGGCCCAGCGCGACCGCGCGCTCGAGGGCGATGAGCGTGCCGACGAAGCCGATCACCATCAGCACGCCGTGCACGTCGCCGAGACGGCCGGACGGGAAGGGCGGCCAGGCATCGAGCAGGCTGAGCCCGGCGTCGATCCCGACCAGCAGGCACGCCCCGGCGGGGAGGGCGAGGAGCGCACGGGCCGCGGGCCGCCGCCGCGCGCTCACTCGGTCTCCTCGGGGAGCTCGACCAGGCACGCGCCCGGGCGGGCGAAGGGCTTGAGGGCGCCGGTCTCGACGGTGGCGCCGAGGGTGCCCTCGAGAAGGCCCTGGTGGACGCTGCAGACGGCGTCGGGATGCGCGTGGGCGGCGTCCAGGAACGGGCAGTGCGTCAGGCGGACCACCCCGGTCTCGTCGATCTCGGGCCGGAAGCCGACGTGCTCGAGCGCGATCAGCACCCGCTCGCGGGGTGCGGTGTCGTCGAGGGCGAGACGCGTGGTGAGGCGCTCGCCCCACCGGCGACCTCCGCGCCGGGCCGCCTCGGCCGGGGAGAGGCCCGTGCCCTCCTCGAGCCCGGCGGCCAGCGCCTCGGCGAGGCCGGCGTACGGCGCCTCCCGCGCGGCGTACGTCCACGCGGGCCGGCCGCGTCCCCGGACGCGCGTCTTGAGCCGGGTCACCCGGCCCCGCGCGAGGAGCACGTCGAGGTGCCCGCGGACCGTGTTCGGGTGGAGGCCGGACGCCGCGCTGAGCGCGGCGAGGGTGGCGGGCTCGCCCAGCTCGGCGAGCAGCTCGAGCAGGCGGTCCTGAGCGGTGCTGACCGGCAGCTCGCTGCCGCCACTGGGTCCCAACTTTTCCACGGTGAACACAGTAGTTTATTGGCGGCCCAGATGCCCGTTCCGACCGTGTGCGCTCCCGCACGCACCCTGCGGGGTGACGGACACAAGGAAAACGCGGGGTGCGAGGTAGCATCCCAGATGGCGAGCGACGTGCACGTCTGTGGTAACCGCAGGAGGGCGGGTCGTGGAGCGATTGGTGGAGGGATACCGCCTCGGCGACCGCTATGTCCTCGAGGAGCGCATCGCGTCGGGCGGCATGGCCGACGTGTGGCGTGGAGTCGACGAGGTGCTGCAGCGCCAGGTCGCGGTCAAGATCATGCGCGCCGACCCGGCCAACGAGGAGCTGTTCCGCTCGCGCTTCCGCGACGAGGCCTTGCACTCGGCCCAGCTGCTGCACAACAACATCACCGCCGTCTTCGACTACGGCGAGGAGGACCACCTGTCCTACCTCGTCATGGAGCTGGTCCCGGGCCTCCCGCTGTCGGCGGTGATCCGCGACACCGGCCCGATGGACCCCGAGCAGGTCCGCTCGATCATCGGCCAGGCGGCCGTCGCCCTGGGCGTGGCCCACGAGGCGCGCGTCGTGCACCGCGACGTCAAGCCCGCCAACATCCTGCTCCGCCCCGACGGGGTGGTGAAGCTGACCGACTTCGGCATCGCCCGCGCCCTCGACGCGAGCGGCCACACCCGCGTCGGCGAGATGCTCGGCACCCCCAACTACATCTCACCGGAGCAGGCGATGGGCGAGAAGGCCACCGGTGCCTCCGACCTCTACGCGCTCGGCGTCGTCGCCCACGAGATGCTCAGCGGCGAGCGACCCTTCGACCGCGGCACCCCCATCGCCACGGCGATGAGCCACATCAACGAGTCGCCGCCGCCGCTGTCCGACGACGTGCCCGAGGAGCTGCGCCAGGTCATCGAGGCTCTGCTGGAGAAGAAGCCGGGAGACCGGCCCGCCAACGCCCGCGCGGTGGCGCTGATGCTCGGCGTCAACGACACCGAGCTCTCCGGCCTCGCCGAGGGCCTGGCCACGTCGGTGAGCGAGGAGTACGTCGACGACCAGCGCACCCCGGTCACCGAGATCCCCACGGTGGCGTCGACCCCCGAGGAGCTCCTCGACTGAGGGCCGCCCGCCTCAGGTGACCGAGGCGAGCACGGCCTCGGCCGCGCGGGTGCCCGACGCGATGGCGTCCGGCACGCCCACGCCGCGCCACGAGGCGCCGGCCAGCGCCCAGCCGCGGCGGGTCGCCACCTCCTGCTCGAGGAGGGCGACGCGTCCGAGGTGTCCCACCTCGTAGACCGGCATCGCGTCGCGCCACCGGGTCAGGTGGCGCATCCTCGGGGTGAACGGCCCGATCACCCGGGCGAGCTGCTCCTCCACGACCGAGAACACCTCGTCGTCGGAGCGGCCCACCAGGGCGCTCGAGCGCTGCGGGAGGAACACGCGGGCCAGGGCGTGGCCCTCCGGCGCCCGGCCGGGCCACTTGTTGGACGACCAGGTGCAGCCGCTGAAGACGGCGCGGTCGGGGCCGGCCTCCAGGAAGCCGTGGCCGGCCGGCGGGACCCGGAAGGAGTCGAGCGGCACGCCGAGGTGCGCGACCGCGGTGGTGGCGTGCCGCACCCGTCCGGCCTGGAGCGCCGCGCCGGGGAGCAGGTCGCCCAGCAGCCCGGCGACCGCCGGCGCCGGCGCGGCGAGGACGACCAGCCCGGCGGCGGCCAGGTCGTCGGCCGTCGCCGGGGTGTCCACGCGCAGGTCGACGCCGAGCTCGCGCAGCCGGGCGGCCAGGACCTCCACGAGGGTGCCCATGCCGCCGCGCAGCGACAGGAACGGCGAGCCCCCGCCGGCCCGCAGCGAGCGGCGCGCGGCCCGCCCCTGGCGCAGCGAGGCGAGGACCAGCGAGCGGTGCTCGGCCTCGTGGGCCCGCAGCTGCGGCAGCACCGCGTCGAGGCTGAGCTCGTCGACCGACGTGCCGTGGATGCCGCCGAAGAGGGGGTCGGCCAGCGCGTCGACCACCGCCCGGCCCAGGCGAGCGGTCAGGAACTCGCCGACCGACACGTCCGCCTCGCCGAGGCGGCGAGGGAGGACCACGTCGAGGCCGGCGCGCAGCTTCTGGGCCGGCGACAGCAGGCGGGTGGTGGCCAGCGGGCCCAGGCGGGTCGGCAGGACCAGCCCCATGGCCTGGGGCAGCGGCACCATCCGGCCCGCCGGCGCCGGGGCGCTGCGGTGCAGGAACACCTCGCGCGGCTCGCTCGGGCCGATCAGGTCGCCCTCGAGCCCGAGTGCGACGGCGAGCGCGCGGGCGGCGGGCTTGTACGAGACGAAGGAGTCGGGGCCGGTCTCCAGGAGGTAGTCGTCGACCCGCACGGTGTGCACCTTGCCGCCGAGGCGCCCCGACGCCTCGAGCACCGTGACCTGCTGGCCCGCGCGCGCCAGGGTCAGGGCGGCCGAGAGGCCGGCGATCCCACCCCCGACGACCAGGGCGCTCACGTCGCGGCCATCTCCCGGGCAGCCGCCTCCCGGGCGGCCTTGTTGGCCAGGCGCTTGGCGTACGCCTTGGGCTCGTGCGGGCACAGCGGGTCCTCGGCGAGGAGGTCGCCGGTGTGGGCGTAGGCCCGCGACCGCGACCCGCCGCACTCGTCGTGGAAGGTGCACTCCCCGCACCGCCCGCCGAGGCGGCTGGTGTCGCGCAGCGCCCGGAACGTCTCGTTCTCGCGGTAGAGCGTGACCAGGTCGGTCTCGCGGACGTTGCCGACCTTGACCGGGAGGAAGCCCGAGGGGAACACGTCGCCCTTGTGGTTGATGAAGCAGATGCCGTTGCCGTCGCGGATGCCGAAGCCGCGCGCGACGTTGGACGACGCGATCTCCTCGGGGGTGTGGCCCTCGGCCTCCATGCGCTGCATCGCGACGCGGCGGTAGTGGGTGGCCTCGGTCGTCTTGACCTGGAAGGGCGCGACCCGCGACAGGTCGTAGAACCAGTTCATCAGCCGCTCGGCCTCGCCCGCGCTGATCTCCTTCATCGTCGACCCACGGCCGGTGGCGATGAGGAAGAACAGGGCCCAGCGCAGCAGCTTCTTCTTGCGCAGCACGTCGTAGACGGCCGGCAGGTCCTCGTGGGTGGTGTCGGTGATCAGGGTGTTGATCTGGACGGGCAGGTCGAGCTCGTTGAGCATCTCGATCGCCTCCATCGTCCGGTCGAAGGTTCCGGGGACGCCGCGCAGCCCGTCGTGCTTCTCGGCGGTGGACCCGTCCAGGCTCAGTGACACCGTCTGGATGCCGGCCTCCTTGAGGGCCAGCATGCGCTCGCGGGTGAGGCCCGGGGCCACGGCCGGGGCGAGGGACGAGCCGATGCCGAGGTCGGTGGCGCGCTGCACCAGCTGCTCGAGGTCGGAGCGCTCGAGCGGGTCGCCGCCGGTGAACACCACGTGGGGGCGCGGGTTGCCGAAGCCGACCATGGAGTCGAGCAGCCGCAGGCACTCGTCGGTCGTGAGTTGGCCTGGTGCGGCGTACGGCATCGCAGTCGCGCGGCAGTGGGTGCACGCGAGCGGACAGGCGATGGTCGTCTCCCAGTAGACGATCATCGGCGCCCGCTCGTAGCGGAACCCTTCGGCGCGGACGGCTCCGATGCGCGGGACGGGCGCTGCCGGAGGACCCGAGACCGGTGCGGAAGTCATGGCCACCACCTCACTGGAGAACGTGAGGACAGGCTAGGGACCAAGGACCGGTTTTATTCAGGGTCGACGGTCACCCGAGGGCCAGGCGCGCGGCGATGGCCAGCATCACCAGGCCGATGAGGACGTCGAGCACCTGCCAGGCCCGCGGCCGGGCGAGCAGGGGCGCCAGCAGGCGCGCGCCGAACCCCAGCCCCGTGAACCACACGACGCTCCCCACGCACGCGCCGAGCGCGAACCACCAGCGACCGCTCGCGCCGTGCGTGCCCGCGATCGAGCCGAGCAGCAGGACGGTGTCGAGGTAGACGTGCGGGTTGAGCCAGGTGAGCGCCACCGCGCGGACCACGGCCGTACGCCGCTCCTCGGCGACCTGCCCGTCGGCTCCCAGCGTCCCGGCGTGCCGCGCGCGCAGCAGGGAGGAGAGGCCGTACCAGGTGAGGAACGCGACGCCGAGCCAGCGGACCACCTCGATCGCCCACGGCGCCCGGTCGACGATCGCGCCGATGCCGGTCACGCCGGCGAGGATGAGGACCACGTCGGAGGCTGCGCAGATCGCCACGACCGCGCCGACGTGGCTGCGGCGCAGGCCCTGCCGCAGGACGTACGCGTTCTGGGCGCCGATCGCGATGATCAGCGACAACCCGGTCGCGAGGCCGGCGAGCACGTGGAGCACGAGCGCACTCTAGGCGTCCAGGGCCCACGGCCCTGTGAGAAGTCAGACACGGCTGTGGCATGAGACTGACGTGCGTCCTGAGCGTGTTGACTGGACAATGACCGCATGAACGCTGGTCACAACGCCGCCCCGCTGCCCCCCGGCATGCAGTCCCACTTCGACACCGTCGTGGCGCGCAACCCCGGCGAGCGCGAGTTCCACCAGGCGGTCTACGAGGTCATGCAGAGCCTCGCGCCCGTCGAGGAGGCCCGCCCCGAGTACAGCCAGTGGTCGATCCTCAAGCGCATCTGCGAGCCCGAGCGCCAGATCATCTTCCGCGTGCCGTGGGTCGCCGACGACGGCGAGGTCCAGATCAACCGCGGCTTCCGCGTCGAGTTCAACTCCGCGCTGGGCCCGTACAAGGGCGGCCTGCGCTTCCACCCGAGCGTGAACCTCTCGATCATCAAGTTCCTCGGCTTCGAGCAGGTCTTCAAGAACGCCCTGACCGGCATGCCCATCGGTGGCGGCAAGGGTGGCTCTGACTTCGACCCCAAGGGTCGCTCCGACGCCGAGATCATGCGCTTCTGCCAGTCCTTCATGACCGAGCTCTACCGCCACATCGGTGAGTACACCGACGTCCCGGCCGGCGACATCGGCGTGGGCGGGCGCGAGATCGGCTACCTCTTCGGCCAGTACAAGCGCATCACCAACCGCTACGAGGCCGGCGTCCTCTCCGGCAAGGGCCTCACCTGGGGTGGCTCCCTGGTGCGCACCGAGGCCACCGGCTACGGCACCGTCTTCTTCGCCCAGTCGATGCTCAAGGAGAAGGGCCAGGACTTCGGCGGCAAGAAGGTCGTCGTCTCCGGCTCCGGCAACGTGGCGATCTACGCCGTGGAGAAGCTCCACCAGCTCGGCGCCACGGTGATCGCGGTGTCCGACTCCAACGGCTACGTCGTCGACGAGGCCGGCATCGACGTCGAGCTGCTCAAGGACATCAAGGAGGTCCGCCGCGAGCGGCTCACCGCCTACGTCGACGCGCGCGGCGGCAACGCGCGCCACGTGACCGACGGCTCCATCTGGGACGTCCCCTGCGACGTCGCGCTGCCCTGCGCCACCCAGAACGAGCTCGAGGAGATCCACGCCAAGCAGCTCGTCGCCAACGGCGTCCAGCTGGTCGCGGAGGGCGCCAACATGCCCTGTACGCCGGCCGCGGTCGCCCTGTTCCAGTCCGCAGGCGTGGCGTACGCCCCGGGCAAGGCGTCGAACGCCGGCGGTGTCGCCACCAGCGCGCTGGAGATGCAGCAGAACGCCAGCCGCGACTCGTGGGAGTTCGACGAGACCGAGGAGAAGCTCGAGGAGATCATGACCCACATCCACGAGCGCTGCCTGACCACGGCCGAGGAGTTCGGCGACCCGGGCAACTACGTCACCGGCGCCAACCTGGCGGGCTACCTCAAGGTCGCCGACGCCATGGTGTCGATGGGCGTCATCTGAGCCCCGCACCTTCAGGACCACCCCCGAGGCCGACCCCGAGACATCTCAGGGTCGGCCTCGGGTCATGTCGGATGGGCGTCGTTCACACCGGGCTGCCAGACTTTCCAGCATGACTGAAGCGACCCACGGGGGAGCGGTGGACGGAGTCGCCGCGAGTGCACGTGACCTGGTGAAGATCTACGGCAAGGCCGAGGCGGAGGTCCACGCCCTCGACGGCGTGACCGTCGACCTGATGAAGGGCGAGTTCACCGCCATCATGGGCCCCTCGGGCTCCGGCAAGTCGACGCTGATGCACTGCCTGGCCGCCCTCGACACCCCCACGAGCGGGGAGGCGGTCGTCGACGGCGTCTCGCTGTCCGGGCTCAACGACAAGGCGCTGACGACGCTGCGCCGTGAGCGGATCGGGTTCGTCTTCCAGGCGTTCAACCTCATCCCCACGCTCACCGCGCTGGAGAACATCGTGCTGCCGCTCGAGCTCGCCGGCCGCAAGCCCGAGAAGGAGTGGCTCGACTCGGTCATCGGCGCCGTGGGACTCGCCGACCGCCTCAAGCACAAGCCGAGCGAGATGTCGGGCGGGCAGCAGCAGCGGGTGGCGGCTGCGTCGTGGAGACGGCCCATCCGCTCGAGGATCGAGTCGCGGTCA
>JAJPEO010000188.1 GCA_021166815.1 Nocardioides sp. | reverse complement strand
GCCGAGCTCGACTTCGCGCGTCTGTGCCGTGAGCGGGGGCTCCCCGAGCCCGATCGCCAGGTGGTGCGCAAGGGCCGGAGCGGTCGCTACTACCTCGACGTGTGCTGGGAGTCGTGGAGGGTCGTCGTCGAGATCGACGGGATCCACCACACGTGGGCGCAGGCGGTCGTCGACGACGCCCTGCGGCACAACGAGGTGACCCTGCAGGATGCGGTCGTGCTCCGCCTCCCGGTGCTGGGGCTCAGGGTGGCGACCGACGAGTTCTTCGAGCAGATCGAGCGGGCGCTGCGCGAGGCCGGCTGGCCGAGCCCCGACATGCGTCATGCGAAGGCAGCGCGATAGGTGCGGCTCTGCATGACGGATCGAGGCCCGACCCGAGGGTCCGTCAGGGGAGGAAGAGGCGCGCGATCCAGTACGACACGGCCGCGACGGCGCCGGCGGCGGGGAAGGTGAGCACCCAGGCGGTGAGGATCGACTTCGCCACGCCCCAGCGCACGGCGGACAGGCGCTTGGTGGCGCCCACGCCCATGACGGCGGAGGTGATGGTGTGGGTGGTCGAGATGGGCGCCTCGAAGATGTACGCCGTGCTGTAGAGGACCGAGGCCGCCACGGACTCGGCCGCGAAGCCGCGCGGGGGGTCGAGGTGGATGATCCGGCGTCCGAGGGTGCGCATGATGCGCCATCCGCCGGACCAGGTGCCGAGCGAGATCGCGGCGGCTGCGGCGAAGATGACCCACGGGGGCAGGCCGTCGGACTCGGCGACGTAGCCGCCGGTGAGCAGGGCCAGGAAGATGACGCCCATCGTCTTCTGGGCGTCCTGGAGGCCGTGGCCGAGTGCCATGGCGGCGGCGGAGACCGTCTGGGCGATCTTGAAGCCGCGGCTGGTGCGGCCGGGGTTGGAGTTCCGGAAGATCCACATGATGGCGAGCATCACGACGAAGCCGAGCCCGAAGGCGACGACCGGCGAGAGGAACATCGGGATGACGACCTTCTCGATCACGACGGCCCAGTTGGCCTGAGCGCCGGCGGCGACCGCCGAGCCGACGAGGCCACCGATGAGGGCGTGCGAGGAGGACGACGGCAGGCCGAAGTACCACGTGATCAGGTTCCACGTGATGGCGCCGATGAGACCGCACATCACGATCACCAGGCCGTGGCTGCCCTCGCCCGGGGTGATGGTGTCGGAGACGGTGTGGGCGACCTTCTGGCCCAGGAAGGCGCCGATGAAGTTCATGACCGCGGCCATGGCCAGGGCCACCCGCGGGGTGAGCGCGCCGGTCGAGACCGAGGTCGCGATCGCGTTGACCGCGTCGTGGAAGCCGTTGGTGTAGTCGAAGATCAGGGCGACGACGACGACGGCGATGATGATGCCGAGTTCCACGGCGTCAGGACTCCTTGACCGCGATCTGCTCCACGATGTTGGCCACCTTCTCGAACGCGTCGATGGCCCCCTCGAGTGCCTCGATGATGTCCTTGAGCTTGAGGACCTCGAGGGTTTCGTACTCGCCGCTGAAGAGGTTGGCGAGGATCCTGCGGAAGGCCTTGTCGCCGGCGTTCTCGAGTCGGTTGATCTCGATCCAGAACTCCTCCAGCGAGCGCATCGACTCCAGCGACGGCATGGCCGCCGCGGTGAGCTCGGCGCAGCGCTGGATCACCTCGACCTGCTGGGTGGTCTCGGCCGGGAGCGTGTTGACCTCGTAGAGGAGGACGAGGTCGACGGCCTCGTCCATCATGTCCATCACGTCGTCGAGGGCCGCGGCGAGCGCGTAGATGTCCTCGCGGTCGAACGGCGTCACGAACGTGCTGTTGGCACGGCGGATGATGTCGTGGGTGGTCTCGTCGGCGGCGTGCTCGGTCTCACGCATCTTCTGCGCGATCTCGGCCTTGGAGTTGCCGTCCGAGAGCATCTCGGTGAGCAGCTGGGCACCGACCACGATGTGGCCTGCGGAGGCGGCGAACAGGTCGTAGAACGAGCCATCGACGGGACGGAACTTCAAACGCACGGGAAACTCCATGGGGGCGGCGGATGAACCGTGCCTCATGCTAGGGGGTGCGTGGCGCCGGAGCGCAACTGCGGGCTTGGTGACCCCCGGCACCCGCGCGACACGCCCGAGCGTGTGTCGGGCGCCGCTCAGCGGCGACGCTGGCGGGAGATGAGGGCGTCCTGGAGGTGGCGGGTCCCGTGCGTACGGGTCCACTGGCCCTCGCTGTCGAGCTCCCACGCGGTGGTCTCGGGGTCGAGGGCGAGGTCGAGCACGCCCCGGACCTCGCCGATGGTGGCCTGGTCGCGCAGGCGTACGAGGACCTCGACGCGGCGGTCGAGGTTGCGGTGCATCATGTCCGCGGACCCGATCCACGCACAGGGCTCCCCGCCGTTGTCGAACCAGAAGACGCGGCTGTGCTCGAGGAAGCGGCCCAGGATCGAGCGGACCGTGACGGTCTCGGAGAGCCCCGGCACGCCGGGGCGCAGGGCGCAGATGCCGCGGATGAGCAGGTCGACGGGCACGCCGGCCTGGGAGGCGAGGTAGAGGGCGTCGACGACGGCCTCGTCGACGATCGAGTTGGCCTTGATCCGGATGCGGGCCGGGCGGCCGGCCTGGTGGTGCTGGATCTCCTGGTGGATCTGGGCGATCAGGCCGGCGCGGACGTTGTCGGGCGCGACCAGCAGGTGCTCGTACGTGCCGCTGCGGCTGATGCCGGAGAGGTGGTTGAAGAGGCGGGCGACGTCCTCGCCGATCTCCGGGTCGGCGGTGAGCAGCCCGAGGTCCTCGTACAGCCGGGCGGTCTTGGGGTTGTAGTTGCCGGTGCCCAGGTGGGTGTAGCGCTTGATGCCGTCGGGCTCGTCGCGCACGACCATGGACAGCTTGCAGTGGGTCTTGAGGCCGACGAGGCCGTAGACGACGTGGCAGCCGGCGTGCTCGAGCTTGC